>NZ_JBDNWF010000049.1:0-15996 GCF_047721125.1 Acetobacter papayae
GGATTGGGCTGCCCTTGGGGCTGCGTGCTGCGGTGCGGATAGGCCGGGTGCGCTTGTCAGACGGGTGGGAAAATGCCGCCGGGTTATGCTATGCAGGGGCATGGCGCATGCAGATTTTGTTCATCTTCGGGTTCATTCCGCTTACTCCTTGAGCCAAGGGGCCATTCGTGTTCCCGATATCGCGGCCAAAGCGCAGGAAATGCGGATGCCCGCCGTGGGCATGACGGATTCAGGCAATCTTTTTGGCGCGCTGGAATTTTCGCAATACTGCGCCAAGGCCGGAGTGCAGCCCATTATTGGCTGCCAGATCGGCCTGCCCGCGCGTAATGACAAGCCGGGTGCGCCGGCTGAGCCCATTGTCCTGCTTGCGCAGAATGAGGCGGGGCTGGCTAATCTCCAGTTTCTGTCATCGTACGGTTTTCAGCATAGTGATCCGGCAGACCCCGTTGTGGGGCTGGATACCCTGTGTGAAAAATCCGAAGGGTTAATTCTGCTGACAGGTGGCACGCGCGGCCCCCTGTTCCAGATGCTGGCGGAAGGGCAGAAAGAGGAGGCCGAACGATGGCTGGAGCGATTGACCGGGGTCTTTGGCGACAGGCTGGTCGTGGAATTGCACCGCCATGGGCTCGCTGTTGAAAAAGCGGTGGAGCCCGGTGTGCTGGGGCTGGCAAACCGTTTTGGTCTGCCGCTGGTGGCTACCAATGAATGTTTCTTCCCGGCACCAGATCTATACGAGGCGCATGATGCGCTGCTCTGCATCGCGCAGGGGCGCACCATGGCGGAGCAGGAGCGCTTTCGCGTAACGTCAGAACACTGGTTCAAACCCCCCGAGATGATGCGCGCCCTGTTCGCGGATCTGCCCGAGGCCTGCGACAACACGCTGGAAATTGCCCGGCGCTGCGCCATTAAAGTGGAAACCCGTAGTCCACTCCTGCCAATTTGCCCCAAAGTGCGTGAAGGCGCGACCGAAGACCAGACCCTGCGCGCCATGGCGCATGAAGGGCTGGAGCAGCGCTTTACCGATATGGCGCTGGATGAGGAAACCAAGGCCCGTTATCAGGCCCGCCTGACATTCGAGCTGGATATCATCTCGAAAATGGGTTTCCCCGGTTACTTCATGATCGTTGCGGACTTTATCCAGTGGGCGAAGGCGAATGACATTCCGGTGGGGCCGGGGCGTGGGTCGGGGGCTGGTTCGCTGGCCGCATGGGCGCTGACCATTACTGATATCGACCCCATTCCCTTCAACTTGCTGTTCGAACGGTTTCTGAACCCCGAACGTGTTTCCATGCCTGACTTCGATATCGATTTCTGTCAGGACCGGCGCGATGAGGTCATAGCCTATGTGCGGGGTGAATACGGGGCCGATCGTGTAGCGCAGATCATCACGTTCGGTAAGTTGCAGGCCCGCGCAGCCGTGCGTGACGTGGGGCGTGTGCTGGGTCTGCCTTACGGTATGGTCAACCGTGTGGCCGAGCTTATACCCAATAATCCTGCAAAACCCGTGACGCTGAAAGAAGCTATCGCGGGGGAACCCAAATTGCAGGAAATGCGCGATAGCGACGAGGCCCTGCGCAGACTTTTGGAAATTGCCCAGCAGCTTGAAGGGCTTTTCCGCCATGCCAGCACCCATGCCGCAGGTGTGGTGATTGGTGATCGCCCGCTGGTGGAACTGGTACCGCTCTACCGAGACCCCAAGAGCGATATGCTGGTAACCCAGTATAATATGAAGTTTGTTGAACAGGCAGGGCTGGTCAAGTTCGACTTTCTGGGCCTGACAACCCTCACCATTCTACGGCGTGGGGTCGATTTCATTGCCCGTATGGGGCAGAGCGTGGAGCTTGGCCGTATCCCGCTGGATGATGCCGCAACATACGACATGCTGGGCCGGGGCGATGCCGCGGGCGTGTTCCAGTTCGAAGGCGCGGGCATGCGTGACGTGCTCAAGCAGATGCGCCCCACACGGTTGGAAGACCTGATTGCCGCCGTGGCGCTGTATCGCCCCGGCCCGATGGCGAATATTCCCGATTATTGCCGGCGCAAGCATGGCGAGGCGTGGGAGCCCCCGCACGAGGAAATTCGCGAGATTCTTGAAGAGACCTACGGCATCATGGTCTATCAGGAACAGGTCATGCAGATCGCCCAGAAAATGGCGGGCTACAGTCTGGGTGGCGCTGACTTGCTGCGTCGCGCCATGGGTAAGAAAATCCGTGCGGAAATGGACCAGCAGCGCGAGATTTTCACCTCCGGTGCCATTAATCGCGGAATACCCAAGGATAAGGCCGTTGAGGTGTTCGACCTCATGGCAAAATTTGCTGACTACGGCTTTAATAAATCGCATGCAGCCGCGTACGCGCTGGTGTCCTACCAGACAGCGTGGATGAAGGCTAATCATCCTGTGGCGTTTCTGGCTGCGTGCATGTCGCTGGCGCGGGAAAAAACCGAAAAACTTGCAGCCTTGCGGCAGGAAGCCGAACGCATGGGTATTGCCGTGCTTCCGCCAGACATTAATTATTCCGAAGCCGATTTTTCCGTGGAGCAGCAGCCAGATGGAACCTATGCCATCCGCTACGCGCTGGCCGCGATCAAGAAAGTTGGTTTTGGGGCCATGGAATCTCTCGTGGCCACGCGCGGCACCCAGCCTTTTACCGATCTGGTGGATTTTGCCACACGCATAGACCCGCGCAATATCAACCGTATGCAGGTGGAAAACCTTGCAAAAGCCGGAGCATTTTCCAGTATCGATCCTAATCGCGCGCGGGTGCATGGTGCGGCGGACACTCTGTTGCGCCGCGCGCATGCGCAGGCACAGGAGGCGGCTTCGGGGCAGATCGGCCTGTTTGGTGGGGGCGGGCAGAAAGAACCCCTGCGGGTGGAAGACCGGCCAGATTGGCCCGAGTTCGAGCGGCTGGCGATGGAAGCCGAGGCCGTGGGTTTTCACATGACGGCACATCCGCTGGATTCCTATGGCGCGGTTTTGCGGCGGCTGGGGGTTACGCGCATGTCGCACCTTCTGTCTGCGGCGGAAGCTGGCATGGGGCGGGTACGGATCGCGGGGTGTGTGGTGGACCGCAAGGAGCGGCCAACCCGCACGGGTAACAAGATGGCATGGGTGCGCCTGTCCGATGCCTCTGGCGGATGCGAAGTAACGGTGTTTTCCGAAGTGCTAACCCGTGTGCGCGAAAATCTGGTTGCAGGCGCGGCTGTTCTGGTGACAGCAGAAGTCAAGCTCGAGGGCGAGGCCCTGCGTCTGACGGCACAGGATATTATCGATCTGGAGCAGGCCGCAGCACAGGAAGAGGGGCGGATGCGCGTCTGGCTTGAGGGGGTGCACGCTCTGCCACCTTTGCAGGCCCTGCTAGATGAGCAGAAAGGGGGAGCCGGGCGTATTGTGCTCATGCCCGGTGTGGCGGAAAGCCGTGATGTCGAGGTCAGGCTGAAAGGCGGCTACAAGGTTACGCCCGTTCTGGCCCAGAAACTGCGCACCGTGCCCGGTATTTCCAAGGTGGAGCAGCTCTGATTCATGGTTTGGTTGCGTGAACTGCCCTGGCGCGAGCCGGATGCCGTTCTGGCTGCGTGGGGGCATGCGCCGTGGTGTGCGTTTCTCGATAGCGGCGGCGTGTTGGAAGAACGCAGCCGGTGGCATTTTTTCTGCCACGCGCCACGGCATGTGCTGAGTGTTAGTGCCGGGCACGTGACTATGGACGGGCGTGATCTGGGCGCGCTGTCTCCCCGTCAGGTTCTGGCTCTGTTGCGCGAACTATGTCCGCCCTCTCAGGCGATGGAACTGGCGGATTCTGGTGTGCCGTTCTGCGGTGGGCTGGTGGGGTTTGCGGGCTATGGGTTTGGGCTGGCACTCGAAGCTGTGCCCAGTATCCACCTAGCACAGGCTGGCGTGCCGGATATGGCCGTTGCCTTGTATGATCATGCCTATGTGTGGGATAGGCAGGAAAAACGCTGCTATGTCAGTGGTTTTTCGTCAGTGTCTGATATGGAGGCGGGCTGTGTCGCAGCATGGCATGCCCTGCCGGAACAGGTGGCTCCGGCTCCGGTCTGCCCGGCCTTGAGGCTTGAGCCTGACCAGTCTGAGGCCGCGTATTGTCAGGCTGTTGCGCGGGCCCGTGACCTGATTGCCGCGGGGGATATTTTTCAGGTTAACATCACCGGGCGATATACGGCCCGGCTGCCTGAAGGTGTCGCCGGGGTTGATCTGTACCGCCGCCTGCGCGTGCAGGCTCCGGCCCCTTTTGGGGCGTATCTGTCATGCGGGGCAGGGTTTTCGCTGCTTTCCTGTTCACCGGAGCGGTTTCTGAGCGTCAGCGCTCAGGGCGGTGTTACCTCGCGCCCGATTAAAGGCACGGCCCCGCGTGGGGTGGATGCCGCGCAAGATGAGGTGCTGGCTGGCCTGTTGGCGGCGGATGAAAAGGAATGTGCCGAAAACCTCATGATCGTCGATCTGATGCGCCATGACATAGGGCGTGTTGCGCGCATAGGGAGCATGAGGGTTAAGGATTTCTTAAAGGTTGAACGCTTTGCCCATGTGCATCATCTGGTATCAGAAGTGCGTGGCACCCTGCTGCCTGAACGTGATGCGTTCGACCTGCTGGGTGCGACCCTGCCGCCGGGTTCGGTAACGGGTGCGCCCAAACACAGGGCGCTGGAAATTATTGACGCGCTGGAGGCTTCCGCCCGTGGGGCCTATTGTGGAACAGTTTTTCGTATCGGGGTGGATGGCAGCATGGATAGTGCGGTCATTATCCGCAGCTTTGAGTGTGCGGGACGGGTCATGAGGATTGGCGTTGGCGGCGGTATTACCATTCTGTCCGACCCACAGAAGGAATATGAGGAAATGCGTCTAAAACTGGCTCCGTTTGCTGCGTTTGCGGAGGGCGTATGAGCCTGATGTGGCTGAACGGGGAACTGGTGGCACTTGATGCCGCGCGGATCAGCCCCATGGATCGTGGCTTTACACTGGGTGATGGCCTGTTCGAGACCATGCGCGTGCGCGCAGGTTGGGTCATGAATTTGTATGCCCATATGGCCCGGCTGGTCGAAGGTGGGCGGGTTCTGGGCCTGCCAGTGCCTGACACCGCCGCCGTGCGTCAGGCTTTGTGTGAACTGCTCGATGCGACCGATCTTGAGGAAGGCAGTATACGCCTGACCCTGAGCCGGGGCGAAGGCCCGCGTGGGTTGCAGCCGCCTGTGAATGGCCGCCCTACACTGGCGCTGACAGCCAGCCCCGGCGCGTTTGCCCGCACAACCGTGCGCGCCATAACCAGCAAGCTTATTCGGCGGGATGAAACCTCGCCCCTTTCGCGGATCAAGAGCCTGAACTACCTGCCCGGTATTCTGGCCCGGCAGGAAGCCGCCCGCGCCAGCGCGGAGGAGGCGTTGTTGCTGAACATGCAGGGCCGCGTGGCGGAAAGTACCATCAGCACGATTATTGTCGCCTCGGAAGATGGCGAACTGACAACCCCGCCCGTAAGCGAGGGCGCTTTGCCGGGGGTTGCGCGCGGGGTGCTGCTGGCGCGTGGCCTCGTGCGTGAGGCCACGCTCGAGAATGAGCAGATTTTGTGGGCGCGTGGGGTCTGGCTGGTCAACACCCTTTCCTTGCGGGAAGTCACGGTGCTGGATGGGCAGGCACTGGCAACCGATCTGGCGTTGACAGAGACTCTGGCGACCTGTTTCGATACCGTGCCGGACGCATGGAGCTGATGCAGATTTGCTCGCCTCAGGCCGCACTGGATACTGGCCGGCAGGCTTGGCCGAGTGCCGTAAGGAGTGCAGAGGTGGTCAGGCATGCAGGGACGACGCTTGCATGACGGTACATTAGGCGGAATCGTGCCAGCCGCCGCAGGGTCGGGCGGCATACGCCACGCATGGATCGATCATACCTGTAATGCCGTGGCACCAAAGCAGTGCAACATGAGGGGGATATCATGCAGGCGGAAACAACAGCACGGCAGGACAGTGGCGCGAATGCTGCCCGGTATGACCTGCGGCAGATCGATTGCGACCCCAATTTCTGGTATCCGATTGCGTGGTCACGCAAGGTGCGGCCCGGCAAGGCTTTTGCCGCGCGCTATGCTGGTCAGCCTATTGCGCTGATTCGCCCTGAATATGGCCCCGTCTATGCGCTGGAAGATCGCTGTGCCCACCGTCAGGTGCCGCTGAGCAAGGGCGTAGTGGATGAAAAAGGCTGCGTGAAGTGCTGCTATCATGGCTGGGCGTTCAACCAGCAAGGGCATTGTGTCACCGTTCCTTATCTTAACCGTGAGGATGTGGGCCGCCCTGTCCGGACTTTTCCGTGCCGCGAAAAAAGCGGGCTGATTTTCATCTTCCCCGGAGACCCGGCACTGGCCGACAGCGTCCCGGTGCCCGATATCGCACAGGTGGGTAACCCAGAATATAAGACCCGCCAGTTCAACCCACGGCTGAAATGCCACTACACTTTCATGCATGAAAACCTGATGGATATGAACCATCAGTTCCTGCACCGCCGCCAGATGGGCTCCATTACCGCCCGCTTTTTGGGGCAGGACAAGGGCGAGAATTTTATGGAGGCGCGGTACAGCTTTGCCCGCACGGCAGGTAATCAGCCACTGGCCGAAGCCCTGATTTTCGGGCGGCATCATGATCTTGAAGGGCGTGAACAGCCGGTGGAGGAAGTGGTCTCCATCCGCACCACCTATCCGTACCAGACATTGCAGATCCACGATAAGGATGGCGATCTGATCATGGATCTGTGGGTGTGTTATGTGCCGCTGGGCGAAACCCAGCAGGTTACGCAGGCTTTCGGCCTCTTGTCGGTCAAGAAACCCAAATGGGCATTTCTGCTCGATATCGCATGGCCCGCCCTCGGCCTGTTCACGCACCGTATTTTTGAAGAAGACCGCGAAATCGTGGAGATGGAGCAGGCCGCATGGCGTGAACTGGGGGGAGACCACAATATCGAGGTCTTTCCCGTGGTGCGGAACCTGCGCACCCTGCTGGCTGCCCATGGTGTGCCCAACCGCTATGCCCAGCCCTTGCCCGACAAGGTGCCTGCGGCTGCGGTCTGAGCTTTTTATCCTTGCCTGCATGGCCAAAAACCGCCATACAGGCGCCGCCCGGCCATGGCCGGGACAACGCACGCGGGGCCATGCCTCACTGGTGCCGGTCTTTAACAGCCCGGTAGCGCTCCGCGGAGGTACAACCAGATAAGTAGGATAACGCCAATGGCGATGCCCGATTTCACTCTGCGCCAGCTCCTTGAAGCTGGTGTTCACTTTGGTCACCACACCCGCCGCTGGAACCCGCGCATGGCGCCGTTCCTGTTCGGTGTGCGCAACCAGGTTCACATCATCGACCTTCAGCAGACCGTTGGCCTGCTCGACCGCGCGCTCAAAGCGATTCGCGATGTTGTGGCCGGTGGTGGCCGCGTTCTGTTCGTTGGCACCAAGCGTGCAGCGCAGGACCCGATTGCCGAAGCAGCCCGTCGTTGCGGCCAGTATTACGTCAACCATCGCTGGCTGGGCGGCATGCTCACCAACTGGAAGACCATTCAG
This sequence comes from Acetobacter papayae, assembly GCF_047721125.1. Lineage (NCBI taxonomy): Bacteria > Pseudomonadati > Pseudomonadota > Alphaproteobacteria > Acetobacterales > Acetobacteraceae > Acetobacter > Acetobacter papayae. The sequence goes on from NZ_JBDNWF010000049.1 coordinate 7,548, forward strand.
GGTTCCATCAAGCGCCTGCGCCAGATCGAAGAAACCCTCGAAGGCAACACCTCCGGTCTGACCAAGAAGGAAGTTCTTGATCTGACCCGCCAGCGCGACAAGCTGGAGCGTTCGCTCGGTGGTATCAAGGAAATGGGCGGCCTGCCGGACGTCCTGTTCGTGATCGACACCAACAAGGAAAAGCTGGCCATTGAAGAAGCCAACAAGCTGGGTATCCCGGTTGTGGCCGTTCTGGACAGCAACTCCGATCCGCGTGGCGTGACCTTCCCGGTTCCGGGTAACGATGACGCCATCCGCGCTATCGGCCTGTACTGTGATCTGGTGTCTGCTTCCGTTCTGGACGGCATTTCGGCTGAGCTGGGCGCTTCCGGCGCTGACCTGGGTGCGGCTGAAGATCTGGTTGAAGAACCGGCTCTGGAAGAAGCCGCAGCCGACGCCCCGGCGGCTGGCTGATACGTCTTCAAGGAAGGCAGCCCGGTTTAGGCCGGGCTGTTTTCATTTGTCACGGCCCGCTTTAAGCGGGTGGAAAAATACCTTGGCGCGCCCTGAGCAAGGGCGCGCCAAGGGCTTATAAGGAGTACGGAACATGGCGGAAATTACCGCAGCACTGGTCAAGGATCTGCGCGAGAAAACCGGCGCGGGCATGATGGATTGCAAAAAGGCGCTGAACGAAGCTGCTGGCGACATCGAAGCCGCTGTCGACTGGCTGCGTAAGAAGGGCCTTGCCGCCGCTGCCAAGAAGTCCGGCCGTGTCGCGGCTGAAGGTCTGGTTGCTGTGGCCTCCAACGACCTTTCCGCTGCCATGGTTGAAGTTAACGCCGAAACCGACTTCGTGGCGCGTAACGAAGCCTTCCAGACCTTTGTTGAGGAAGTGGCCAAGGTTGCCCTCAAGGTTGGTGAAGACCTCGAAGCGATCAAGGCAGCAACGCTGGCCAGCGGTCGCACCGTTGCCGAGGAACTGACGCACCTGATCGCCACCATCGGCGAGAACATGTCCCTGCGTCGCGCCCGCGTTTTCACCGTGCCGTCTGGCGTGGTGGCAACTTATGTCCACGGCGCGCTGCGTCCGGGTCTGGGCAAGATTGGCGTTCTGGCTGCTATCGAAGCACCGAGCACCTCCGATGCGATTGAAGTGCTGGGTCGTCAGATCGGCATGCATGTTGCTGCTACCCGTCCTTCCTCGCTGGATGTCGACAATCTGGATCAGGATGCCGTTGCGCGTGAACGCGCCGTGCTGATCGAGCAGTCCCGTGCTTCCGGCAAGCCCGAAGCCATCATCGAAAAGATGGTCGAAGGCCGTATCCGCAAGTTCTACGAAGAAGTGGTGCTGCTGGAGCAGGTGTGGGTGCATGACGGCGAAACCCGCGTGAAGGACGTGGTGAAGAAGGCTGGCGTGAAGCTGGTTGGCTTCGACCGCTTCCAGCTTGGCGAAGGCATTGAAAAGGTTGCTGACGACTTCGCTGCTGAAGTCGCCAAGGTTGCCGGCGCCTGAGCGTAAGGCTTCTGTGGCCATGAACAAGGGCGGGGTGTCTCCGGCGGAGGCCCCCGCCCTTGTTGTTTCTGCCACCCTCATGGGCGAGACGGCAGCCCGCGTGCATGTGCTGACCGAGGCCGAAGGGCTGGTGCGCGGTATGGTGCATGGGGGTGCCAGCCGGGCCGGGCGTGCGCTGTGGCAGCCCGGTAATGTGGTGCGCACCACAATCCGCCAGCGGGGTGACACGGGACTGCCCACGTTTTCGGGCGAACTGCTTTATGGCTGCGCGGGGCGGCTGTTTTCAGCACCGTTGGCGCTGGCCATGGTGCAGTCAGCCTGCACGCTGCTGGAAACGACCCTGCCGGAGCGCGAACCCTGCCTGCCGTTATTTGCCGCCAGCGTGCGGCTTTTGTCGTTTCTGGGGTATGACGCGGCGGTGGCGGAACGCGAGGGCATGCCCCACTATATTCTGTGGGAGGCCGAGCTGCTGCGCACACTCGGGTTTGGGCTGGACCTGCAGGCCTGCGCCGTAACGGGTTGTGTGGATAATCTGGCCTATGTCTCGCCGCGCAGTGGCCGCGCAGTGAGCGAGGAAGGGGCCGGGGCGTGGAAAGACCGCCTGCTGCCGTTACCCGCCTTCCTACGCGATGCGCAGGCCGAAGGGGATATAAAGGACTGGCAACAGGGTCTTGCGTTAACGGGATATTTTCTGGAGCGGCACGCTTTCGGCCAGCGGCATCACCCCCTGCCTGCAGCCCGCACGCGTCTTGCGCAAAGACTGGCACAGAGTGACGAGGCAGGCTGACACTGCGCGTGCAGGTGGGAGCATGTCAGGTGGAAGATGTGTCAGGCAGTGCTCTGCCAAAGAGCGGGCAGCTCGTGGCGTGGCAGACCGTGTTTCTGGTCAGGTAAAGGACGCGTTTGCATGAGGTGATGCGCGCTTCTGGCGTGATACGATCATGACAAGACTGGCACAACGCAAGCAGGGTCTATATGTCTGGCAGGCAGGTCGGAACGCCCGATTGATGGAATGGCGTGTGTGCGGAGCATGAAATGAACGAGACAGTCGCAGGTCACATAGAAGAGACAAAGCTGGCGGATGCGCTGAGCCAGCGTTATCTGGCCTATGCGATGTCCACCATCATGTCGCGCTCGCTGCCTGATGTGCGTGATGGGCTCAAGCCTGTTCACCGTCGGCTGGTTTACGCCATGCACCAGCTCAAGCTCGACCCGGCCTCCGGGTTCAAGAAATGCGCGCGCGTGGTGGGCGATGTTATCGGTAAGTTCCACCCCCATGGCGATGCCTCGGTTTACGAGGCACTGGTGCGTCTGGCGCAGGATTTTGCAGCCCGCTACCCGCTGGTGGAAGGGCAGGGCAATTTCGGCTCCATTGATGGCGATAACGCGGCCGCCATGCGTTATACCGAAGCCCGCCTGACCGATGTGGCTGTGGCCCTGCTGGACGGTATTGAAGATGACGCGGTGGATTTCCGCCCGACCTATGATGGCGAGGAGCAGGAACCAGTTGTCCTGCCCGCGGCTTTTCCCAATATCCTTGCCAACGGGGCGGCCGGTATTGCGGTGGGTATGGCCACGAGCATTCCGCCGCATAATGCTGCCGAGGTGTGCAAGGCCGCCGCTGTGCTGGCGCGCAGGCCCGAGGCCGAAACGGCGGAGCTTCTGACCCATATCGCAGGGCCGGATTTCCCGACCGGCGGCCTGATTATGGAAGATGCGCGCGCCATCGCACAGGCTTACGAGACAGGCCGGGGTGGTTTTCTTATCCGGGCGCGCTGGCATGTCGAGCAGGGGCGCTTTGGCACGTGGCAGATCGTGGTGACGGAAATTCCCTATCAGGTGCAGAAATCGCGCCTAATAGAGCAGATTGCCGAAGCCATGGAGCAGAAAAAACTGCCCCTGCTGGGTGATGTGCGTGACGAAAGCACGGATGAAATCCGTCTGGTGCTGGAGCCCAAGTCACGCGGGATTGAGCCCGAGGTGCTGATGGAAACCCTGTTCAGGGCCAAGCTGCTGGAAAGCCGCTTTGCCCTGAATATGAACGTGCTGGGGCCAGATCGCGCGCCTGCCGTCATGGGGCTGAAAGCTGTGCTGCGCGCATGGCTGGACCACCGGCACGAGGTGCTGGAGCGCCGGAGCCGCCACCGGCTTGCGGCGGTGGAGCGCAGGCTGGAAATTCTGGCCGGTTTTCTGGTCGTTTACCTCAATCTTGATGAGGTAATCCGCATCATCCGTGAGGAGGACGATGCAAAGGCCAGCCTGATGCAGGTTTTCAGCCTGACAGACCTGCAGGCGGAATCGGTGCTGAACATGCGCCTGCGTAGCCTGCGTCGGCTTGAGGAAATGGATATAAAGCGCGAGCATGATGCGCTTTCCACCGAAAAGCGTAGCCTGCTGGGGCTGCTGGGAGACCAGAGCCTGCGCTGGGAGCGTATTGCGACCGAACTGGACGGCATGGCCGTGCAACTGGCCAAAGGCCCAATTGGCAAGCGGCGCAGCACCATTGCCAGCGCGCCCAAGGCGGTGGATGTGTCCGTGGTGGAGGCGGTGGAGCGTGAACCGCTGACCATGATCCTGTCGCAAAAAGGTTGGGTGCGGGCGCTCAAGGGGCATGTGAGCGATCTGGAAAGTCAGAAGTTCAAGGAGGGTGATGCTCTCAGGCTGGCGTTGCCTTGCCAGAGCACGGATCGGGTGTGCTTTTTCGCAACCGATGGGCGCGCCTTTACCCTGCGTGCAGGAGACCTGCCGCGCGGGCGGGGTGATGGCCAGCCTGTGCGTTTGCTGATGGATCTGTCGAATGACGAGGAACTAGTAGCCGTATTCGTGCTTGAAGAAGGCGGACGTAGGCTTGTGGCATCCAGTGCAGGGCGCGGCATGATAGTGGAAGATGATGCGCTGGTGGCGGAAAAGCGCTCTGGCCGGCAGGTGCTCAACCTCAAAACCGGAGAGGTGGCGCGCGTATGCGTTGCTGCTCAGGGCAATCAGGTGGCGGTGCTGGGCGATAACCGGCGCTTTTTGATCTTCCCGCTGGCGGAACTGCCTGTCATGGCGCGCGGTCTGGGTGTGGCGTTGCAGAAATACGCCGAGGGTGGTTTGCGGCAGGCCATGGTCTTTGATAGCGCGCAGGGGCTGATCTGGCCGGGCAATGCCCGGCCGAGGAGTGAGGACGATCTGCGGGAATGGCAGGGTAAGCGGGCGGCGGTTGGCAAACAGGCTCCGCCTTGGGCACTGCGTAAAGCCTAGCGTTTAGAACAGGGGGGCATCTGGAAACAGATCCTCCCGCCCGGTTGCTATGGGTTCATCCGTATTCAGGGGCCGCCAATGGCCGCCCCGCAGGATTTCCGCCGGGCGGTAGCGGCTTTTATAGGCCATTTTTGGGCTACCCGGCACCCAGTACCCCAGATACAGGTAAGGCTTGCCCAGCAGGATTGTCTGGCGGGCCAGAAACAGAATGACATGGCACCCCAGTGAGCGGTGCGGCATGTCGGGTCTGTAAAAGCTGTAAACAGCCGAAAGTCCATCTTCCAGCACGTCTATCAGGCTGACAGCCAGCAGTGTGCCCGCCGTATCGCGGAATTCGATCACGCGGGTATCTACCGGCGTGTCTTCCAGCATGATGGCGTAATCCTGCTCGTTCATGCCTGCCATGTCGCCATCCGCATGGCGATGATCCAAATACAGGCGGAACAGCGCATATTGTTCCGTCGTGGCGGCTGGGGGGCACAGTGTCGCTTCCAGATCGGCATTGCGCCGCCAGACCCGGCGCTGCGTCCTGTCAGGCTGAAAATCGGCTACCGGCAGGCGGATAGGGATACAGGCCGAACATCCCGCGCAGAGCGGGGCATAGGCCAGCGTGTGGCTGCGCCTGAACCCCGCGCGTGACAAATGGCTGTGCAGTTTGTCGGCTTCCGGCACCGACAGGTCGGCCAGCACCTTACGCTCCATCCGGTCCGGCAGATAGGGGCAGGGCTGCGGGGTAGAGGCAAAAAACAGGCGCGGCAGAGGGAGGCGAGGGGTCATGTGCCCCCCGCCATCTTGCCGGTTATCGTACCGGCTGTTCCCCCCTGTGCGCGCCTGCCCAAGGGGCTTACTGCCCGTAGGTCTGGCGCAGGGTCTGCGCCGCCTCGATGGCGAAGTAGGTCAGCACGCCATTGGCGCCCGCGCGGCGGAAGGCCAGCAGGCTTTCCATGATGGCGCGTTCGCGGTCCAGCCAGCCATTGTTGATGGCGGCCATCAGCATCGCGTATTCGCCCGACACCTGATAGGCGAATGTCGGCACGCTGAAGGTATCACGCACACGACGGATGATATCCAGATACGGCATGCCGGGCTTGACCATGACCATGTCCGCCCCTTCCTCAAGGTCCAGAGCGACTTCGCGCAGGGCCTCATCGGAGTTGGCGGGGTCCATCTGGTAGGTTTTTTTGTCGCCCTTGAGCATGCTGCCCGAGCCCAGCGCATCGCGGAAGGGGCCGTAAAAGGCACTGGCATATTTGGCCGCGTAGGACATGATGCGGGTATTGATCATGTCCTGTGCGTCCAGCGCCTCGCGGATTGCGCCAATACGCCCGTCCATCATGTCGGAGGGGGCAATGATATCAACCCCGGCCGCGGCCTGATTGACCGACTGCTGCACCAGAACCCGCACGGAGGCATCGTTCGTCACGTAGCCATTTTCGATCAGGCCGTCATGACCGTGGCTGGTATAGGGGTCGAGTGCGACATCGCCAATCAGCGCCATGTCGGGAAATTCGCGCTTGAGCAGGCGGGCGGCGCGGCACATCAGGTTGTCGGGGTTGGTGGCCTCGGTGCCCAGTTCATCCCGCACGGAAGAAGGCGTGACGGGGAATAGTGCCAGAGCGGGAATGCCCAGCTTGGCGGCGGGTTCGACATGGGCTGCAAGCTGGTCCAGCGTGACGCGCAGCGCGCCGGGCATGGAGGCCACCTCGGTAATGGTGTTGCTGCCTTCCGTAAAGAAAATCGGCCAGATGAGGTTGCTGACGCTCAGCGTGTTTTCAGCCACCAGCTTGCGCGTGGCCGCGTCAACACGGTTGCGGCGGGGGCGGGTCATGGGAAAGCGACCAGCCATCATGGCGGTATCTCCTGCAAGGCATGCCGTCCCGCGCGGCATGCCGCGCGGGGCTTGAACAGCGTTAATGAATGCCCAAACTATGCGCCCCCATGGGGTATATGCAACCCATGCGCTCAGCCCTGTGGGGGTGTATTGCCCTCTTTGGGCTGGGCAAGCCTGCTATGCTTACGGCCATAGGTTACATAAATGATCATACCAATGGCCAGCCATACTATCAGACGCAGCCAGGTCATCCGGTCAAGAAACACCATGACGGAACCGCAGCTCAGAATGCCGAGCACGGGAATGATATCGCCCCCCGGCACTTTGAACGGGCGCGGCGTATCAGGAGAGATGCGGCGCAGCGCTATGACCCCGGCACAAACCAGCACAAAAGCCAGAAGCGTGCCGATGGAGGTCATGTGCCCCAGTTCGGAAATGGGCAGGAAAGCGCTGAGCAGGCATGTCAGCCCCATGAAGAAGAGGTTCGAAAGCCATGGTGTCTGGTAGCGCGGGTGGGTGATGCTGAACAGGCGCGGCAGCAGCCCATCGCGCGACATGGCAAAGAAAACCCGGCTCTGGCCCAGCAGCATGCCCAGCAGCACCGAGGTAAACCCGCAGATAATGCCGATTTTTACCGCTGTTTGCAGCCAGTGATACGGGGTGCGGTTGATGGCGGTGGCCACGGGGGCGGCATCGCCCACCATATCGCGGTAATTCACCAGCCCGGTCATGACCGTGGCGAAGGCGACATAGACCAGCGTGCATACAAGCAGGCTGCCCAGAATGCCTATAGGCATGTTGCGTGCAGGGTTGCGGGTTTCCTGTGCGGTGGTGGAAACCGCATCAAACCCGACATAGGCAAAAAAGATCGTGCCTGCCGCCCGCATAACGCCCGAAAGCCCGAAATGCCCGAAGGTGCCGTCATTGGGCGGAAGATAGGGGTGGTAATTCTCCGGGTTGATATAGGACAGCCCGAAGCCGATGAAAGCCGCAATCACCAGCAGTTTGATGGTGACAATGACGGCGTTGACCATAGCGGATTGCGAAATGCCCCGGATCAGCACCCACGATACCGCGCAGATAGCGGCTGCTGCCGGCAGGTTGGCAATTCCGTGTGTGATGGAACCATCGGCCATATGGAGGGTCTCGAATGGGGAGGCGGTTAGCCGGGCGGGCAGGACTATCCCCCATGAGTCGAGCAGAGAAACGACATAGCGTGACCAGCTTACCGCAACGGTGGCAGCCCCCACGGCATATTCCAGCACCAGATCCCAGCCGATAATCCATGCCATCAACTCACCCAGCGTAACATAGGCATAGGTGTAGGCGCTGCCCGCAATCGGGATCATGCTGGACAATTCGCTGTAGCACAGCCCTGCGAATCCGCAGGCGATAGCAGCCACAATAAAGGACAGAACAACAGCCGGGCCTGCGTTTTCAGAGGCGGCAATGCCGGTCAGGGAGAAAAGCCCCGCCCCGATGGTAGCCCCCACACCCAGCGCCACCAGATTGCCCGGCCCCAGCACGCGCTTTAATCCCTGCGTGGTTTCAAGGTTTGCCAGTGGTAGGCGGCGGGCAACGGATGAGAGCATTCCGGGCGCCGGAGGCTGCTGCATGTATTTTTCTCCTGTCAGGCGAACGCGGAAAGCTGTAAGAAACCGTTCCACAGTGTTGCTGCTATAAGACAGCGCGCGGACGCATCAGGCAAGATGTGTTCCATGCGTAATGAAAAGTGGCGCTCTCCCCCGGTTGTCTGCCCGTGTGGCGCTGGACGGCCAGAGACTTTCGACTTTGAGGAAACACCCGCATGAGCCACACCGATCTGGATCGTTTTTTCAACGCTGACCTTGAGACGACGGATGTTGCGATTTTTGAAGCGATAA
>NZ_JBDNWF010000050.1:0-14728 GCF_047721125.1 Acetobacter papayae
GCAATCGAATCGACAAAGCGGATCATGTCATGGATCGTGTCGCCACTTTCCACATGCCCACCGGGGGAATTGACATAAACATTGATCGGCTTGTCGGACTCTCCGGCCAGCGCAAGAAGGCGACCGGTTACGTCACGAGCGATCTTGTCGTTGATCCCACCGAAAATCAGCACCGTCCGCCGCTTGAAGAGCTTGTGTTCCAGCTCGCCCTGCGGTGTGCCGGAAGACTTTTCCTCGCCTTCCTTCTCCGGGGTTTCCGGGGTTTCGGGTTCGTCGTCCAGTCTGATGGCGTCACGGGAAAAAATACCCGGCATGGCTGTCTCCGCGCATTGTTCTGTGTCTGTGTTCATGACCCTATCCTGCGCCGGTGTCGCCTGCCTGCCAAGGGGCAATCACGCGGTGTCTCGCCACGGGTGGGGGAAAAGGCTAAGGTGCGGGCCATTTCCGCCCGCGTTACGATGGAGCACGCGCCCGACCATGCCCCAGCCCGGCCCCCAGCCGCATGGCCCCTACCAGCCTGCCAGCACCCAACACGCCCCCCGCACTGGCCTGAACCACGGCCCAGCGCGTGCAGGGGCCGCTCTGCTGGCCCTGCTGCTGACCACGGGCTGCCACCACCGGGACCTGACCGACAGCACCATGGATCTGGTGCAGCACCTGCGGGGCGGGGTTGTTGCAGGGCAGCGCCCGCCACCACCGGGGCAGTATGCTGCTTACCCGCATGTGGGGCTGACCCCCACAACGCCGCCTAGCCTGCCCTCGCCTCAGGCACGCGCGCTGCTCACCAGCAGGCTGATCCGCGATCGCAATCTTACCTACCGCACCATGGCGTCCAATGGCACGCTGCTGCCAACCATTCCCCCGCCGCCTTCCGCCGAAACGCCAGCGGCGGCGCCAGTAGCCCCAGTGACATCGGCAGCCCCGCCTGCACCCGGCGCGGTTGCCGGGCAGAAACCTGCCGCCAAACCGGCCAACCAACCCGCCACCCTGCCCGAAGGGGTTAATGGCGCCATCATGGACGCGGCCGAAGCTCCTCCGGCACCGGCGGCTACAACGCCACCTGCGCCAAGCGCTACGCCCGCCAAAAGCCAAAAAACGGCGGATAGCACCAAACGCCCCGGCAAGAACAAAAACGACACACCGGCTCCGGAAGTGGCCATGCCTGAGGTAACGGACAAAAACAGCGTGGACTCGTTCCCTGCTGATGTCATACCGCCCATTCCCGATGCGCCGCCCCCTGCCCCCGATGTGGCAGGCACGCCCACCCCGCCGGATATGCCGACGGTAGACGCCGCCCTGCCTGCCTATGACCTGAACGATATACCCGGCACGGGCTTTCACTTCCTGCCCCAGTCGGATGAACTCTCCGCCGGGCAGGACGATGAACTGACCAAGCTGATCAGCAAGACCCCGCATGGCCCTTTCTTCATCCGTGGTTTTGGCAATGCCGCCTCGCTCAGCGCGCAGGATCAGACCGATGCCGTGCGGCTGGGGCTGCTCCGCGCCACCCGTCTGGCCCGCCTGCTGCTTGAGCGTGGCGTGCCAGCCTCGGCCCTGCATGTGCGCGGTGATGCCTTTGGCACGGGAGCAAAAATCGCCAACACGCCCTGAGCCTGCCTGAGAGTGCGGGGCATCAGCCCATACCTGCCGCCACCCGCGCGGCACCGGGTTAAATGGCCGCCAACCTGCCCCACTCACTTTCAGGGATCAGACGCCCCCATGTCAGAGCCCCATGCCAAATTCGCATGCCATGGCAGAGATTTCCTTTACGGGGAGTTGCCTGTTCCATTTTGCGGATTACTATACCCGTCCCGCAGCAACTCAGGGGCATTTCCCCTCCAGTTCTAGAGCAGCACACGTCCATGACCGAAGAGTTCCACCGCATCCGCCGCCTGCCGCCTTATGTCTTTGCCTCGGTTAACCAGGCCAAAGCCGCGGCCCGAGCCCGCGGAGAGGATATTATCGACCTCGGCATGGGCAACCCGGACACCCCCACCCCGCCGCATATCGTGGCCAAGCTGATCGAGACCGTGAACGACCCGCGCTCTCACCGCTATTCGGTCAGCAAGGGTATTCCGGGCCTGCGCAAGGCTGTGGCCGGGTATTACGAGCGCCGCTTCAATGTCACGCTCAACCCGGAAAAAGAGGTGATCGTCACCCTTGGCTCCAAGGAAGGTCTGGCCAATCTGGCATCGGCCATCACCAGCCCGGGCGATACCATTCTGGTACCCAACCCCTCTTACCCCATCCATCAGTTCGGGTTCATCATCGCCGGGGCAAGCGTGCGCTCCATCCCGGCCACACCGGATGAGGACATGCTGCGCGCGCTCGACCGCGCGGTGCGCCATTCCGTGCCCAAGCCCACAGCGCTGATCGTCAACTTCCCGTCCAACCCCACGGCGTATCTGGCGGATCTGGATTTCTACAAGGAGTTGGTGGCCTTCGCCCGCCGCGAGAATATCTGGATTCTCTCCGACCTCGCCTATGCCGAAATCTATTTTGGCGACAAGGTTCCCCCCTCCATTCTGGCGGTGCCGGGCGCGCGCGATATCGCCGTGGAATTTACCTCCCTGTCCAAGACCTATTCCATGGCAGGCTGGCGCGTAGGGTTTGCCGCCGGTAACGAGCGGCTGATTTCAGCCCTGACGCGCATCAAGTCCTATCTGGATTACGGGGCGTTCACCCCCATTCAGGTCGCGGCGGTAACCGCGCTCAACGGCCCGCAGGACTGCGTTGCTGACCTGCGCAACATCTACCGCGAACGGCGCGATGTCCTGATCCGTGGCCTGCATGCCGCAGGCTGGGACGTGCCCTCCCCCGAGGGCTCAATGTTCGCATGGGCGCCCATTCCCGAGCCCTTCAAGGCCATGGGCAGTGTCGCCTTCTCAAAACTCCTTCTGGAAGAAGCAGGCGTGGCCGTGGCCCCCGGCCTCGGCTTTGGTGAATATGGTGATGACCATGTCCGTATCGGGCTGGTTGAAAACCCCCACCGCCTGCGTCAGGCCCTGCGCTCCATCAAGGGCTTCATGTCCGCCCATGGGGTGAGCGCGCCTGTTCTTCCTTCCTCAGCCAAAAAGCCGGAGTCTGCTGCACCGTGACATCCACTTCCCCTACCACACCCCTGCGCCTTGGCATTGCCGGACTTGGCACGGTTGGCGCGGGCACCATCCGGCTGCTGCGCGCCAATGCCGACCTGATCCGCGCCCGCGCCGGACGCCCGCTTGAAGTGGTTGCCGTCAGCGCGCGCGACCGCACCCGCGATCGCGGCGTGGACCTGTCCGGCCTGAACTGGCACGACCGGGCGGAAGACCTTGTAAACGACCCTGATGTGGATGTGGTTGTGGAGCTGATCGGCGGGTCTGAAGGCACGGCCCGCGCCGTGGTGGAAAACGCGCTCAAGGCGGGCAAGCCTGTAGTCACGGCCAACAAAGCCCTGCTGGCCCTGCACGGCCCGGCCCTTGCACGCCTCAGCACCGCGCATAATGCGCCACTGCTGTTCGAAGCCGCGGTGGCCGGGGGCATTCCCGCCATCAAGACCGTGCGCGAAGGGCTGGCGGCTGACAGGCTGACCCGCGTGGGTGGTATCCTGAACGGCACCTGCAACTATATCCTGACCGTCATGCGCGAAACCGGGCAGGCTTTTGCCTCTGTGCTGAAAGACGCACAGGAGTTGGGCTATGCCGAGGCCGATCCTTCCACCGATATCGACGGGCTGGACGCAGCCCACAAGCTGACCATTCTGGCGGGGCTAGCCTTTGGCCGCCCGGTGGATTTCAGCTCCGTGCATGTGGAAGGCATCCGCCATGTGGATGCCGCCGACCAGAACTTTGCCCGCGCACTGGGCTACAGCATCAAGCTGCTGGGCCTTGCCCGCATGACGGAACAGGGCCTGCACGCCCGCGTGACACCCTGCCTTGTGCCCCAGCAGTCTCCGCTGGCGCAGGTAAATGGTGTGTTCAACGCCGTGGTGGCAGAGGGCGAATTTGTCGGCCGTATCATGATCGAGGGACGCGGCGCGGGCGCAGGCCCCACGGCCAGCGCTGTCACGGCGGATCTGGTCGATATCGCCCGCGGGCAGACCATGCCCGTATGGGGTGTGCAGGCTGATAACGGCGCAGACACCGTGCTGCGCGCCCAGCCTATCACCAGCGGACAGGGTGCGTTTTACCTGCGTCTGCGCGTGGAAGACCGTCCGGGCGTGATTGCCGATATTACCGCCGTGCTGCGCGATTGTGGCGTGTCGCTCCGCAGCATGCTGCAACACCCGGCAGAAAGCGAATCCGCCCCGCATGTGCCGCTGGTGCTGGTCACGCACCAGACATCGGAAGCCGCCATGCAGGACGCACTCACACGGATCGGCGCACTCAGTGCCGTAACCGATACCCCCGTGATGATCCGTATCGAAGCCGCCTGACCCGCACCGGGCCAACAGGCCCAACTCTGCCCCGGCTCAGGCCGGGGCACCCTGAACGCCCGGCAGCCCCCAAACCCAGCCGGGCCACGTTTGCCGCACCACAGCAGGAGCCCGCATTCCATGGCCGTTTTCCCGATTATTTCAGACCGCAACCTCGCCCTTGAACTGGTGCGTGTGACCGAGGCTGCGGCCCTGGCCTCCTCACGCTGGACGGGACGCGGCCGCAAGAACGACGCCGATGGTGCGGCGGTAGAAGCCATGCGCGCCGCCTTCGATACGGTGGCCATTAACGGCACGGTCGTGATTGGCGAAGGGGAAATGGACGAAGCCCCCATGCTCTATATCGGTGAGCAGGTGGGGGCCGGTGGTCCGGCCATGGATATTGCCGTAGACCCGCTCGAAGGCACCAACCTGTGCGCCAAGGACATGCCCAACGCCATTACTGTTGTGGCTCTGGCCGAGCGCGGTAACTTCCTGCACGCGCCCGATATCTACATGGACAAGATCGTTGTTGGCGCGGGCCTGCCCGAAGGCGTTGTGGACCTTGATGCCAGCATCGAAACCAACCTCAAGAACCTCGCCCGCGCCAAGGATCGCGATGTGCAGGATCTGGTTCTGTGCACGCTGGAGCGCGAGCGCCATGCCGACATGATCGCCCATGCGCGTGAAGCGGGTGCCCGCGTGCGCCTGCTGACCGATGGCGATGTGGCGGGTGGTATCGCCACCTGTCTGGAAGAAAGCGGCGTGGATATTTACGTAGGCTCCGGTGGCGCGCCCGAAGGGGTGCTGACCGCCGCCGCCGTGCGCTGCGCCAATGGCCAGATGCAGGGCCGCCTGATGTTCGAAGATGACGAGCAGCGCGCCCGCGCCGCCAAAATGAACCCCGGCAAGGACCCGGCCCGCAAGCTGGGCCTGCATGACATGGCGGCAGGCCCCGTGCTGTTCTCCGCCACGGGTGTTACCACTGGCGCCCTGCTGCGGGGTGTACGCTTCTACCCGCATCAGGTTGTCACGCACTCGCTGGTCATGCGCTCCAGCTCGGGCACGTCGCGCTTTATCGAAGCGCATCATAACCTCAGCACCAAAGTCTGGCCTGCGCAGTAAGCTGCCATGTCTGACACCACGCTCACGCCCGATCCCCTACCCCCTGCCGTGCTGGGGGTGGAAAACAGTCTGGGGGGCAGGCGCTGGGCGTGGCGCGGGGCCGCCGAAAACCCTGCCGTGGCCCGCGCGGGGGCCGCACTGGCCCAGCAGCTTGGCATAAGCGATATTGCAGGCCGCCTGCTCGCCCTGCGCGGCATTACGCCTGAACAGGCGGCGCATTACCTCAAACCCCGCCTGAGCGCCCTGCCCGACCCCTCCTGTCTGGTGGATATGGATCGCGCGGCCGAACGTCTGGCGCGCGCCGTGCAGGCGGGGGAATGTGTCGGCATTTTTGGCGATTACGATGTGGACGGGGCCTGCGCCAGCGCCGTTCTGGCGGCTTTTCTCGAAGAGCTGGGCTGCCCGGTTTTAACCCATATTCCCGACCGGATGACCGAAGGCTACGGCCCCAACCAGCCGGCACTCGAAGCCATGGTGGCTCAGGGTGCCAAGGTGCTGGTATGCGTGGATTGCGGCACGGCCTCGGCCAGTGTGCTCGACCCCATGAGCGCGCAGGCCGATGTTATCGTGCTCGACCACCACAAATCGGAAGATGCGCTGCCTGCCATTCTGGCCACGGTCAACCCTAACCGGCCTGACTGCCGCTCGGGCCTTGGGCAGATCTGCGCTGCTGCCCTGAGCTTTCTAGCCACGGTCGCCACCCGGCGCGCCCTGCGTCTGGCAGGCTGGTTTGCCACCCACCCCGAACCCGACCTCAGGCCTCTGCTTGATCTGGTGGCACTGGCCACGGTGTGTGATGTCATGCCCTTGCAAGGGCTGAACCGTGTTTTTGTCGCAAACGGACTGGAAGTCATGGGCCGCCGCCAGCGTATCGGGGTTGCGGCTCTGCTGGAAGTGGCGGGCGTTACCAAAGCGCCGGATGCCTCCTCCTGCGGGTTTGCGCTGGGGCCACGCATCAATGCGGGCGGACGGATAGCCGAAGCCGCCCTTGGCCTGCGCCTGCTCCGCTGTGCCGACCCGCTGGAAGCCCGGCAGATGGCCGAAAGGCTGGATGCCGTCAACCGGCGCAGACAGGGGGTGGAAGCCGAAATTCTTGATCGCGCCATGCAGGAGGCCGCCGCCCAGAAAGAAGCCGGGCGTGGGGTTATTCTGCTGGCAGGCAAGGACTGGCACCCCGGCGTGGTCGGCATTGTAGCAGGCCGGATCAAGGAACGGTTCAACCGGCCCGCCCTTGTGGGGGCCGAGCAGGAAGATGGCACGATCAAAGGGTCTGGCCGGTCGGTTACCGGGCTGGATCTTGGCACGGTCATTATCGCTGCCCGGCAGGCAGGGTTGCTCAAGACTGGCGGTGGCCATGCCATGGCGGCGGGCTTTTCGCTCGAAGCCGAACAGCTTGACGCGTTTCATACCTTTCTGGACGCGCGCCTGCCCGATGCCGCCACCCTGCCCGACAGGGTGGACCTGATGCTGGATGCCGTAGTGTCCGTGGCGGGCGCCACCGTGGAACTGGCTCAGGATATGGCCAGTCTGGCCCCCTTTGGCGCAGGCAACCCCGAGCCGGTTCTGGCCCTGTCACATGTCACGGTTATTCGCACCGACCGTATCGGCCGGGATGGCAACACCCTACGGGCTCTGCTGAAAGCCGATAACAACGCACGGCTGAAAGCGCTGCTGTTCCGCGCGGAAGACAACCCCCTGACCGCAACGCTGGAAGATACCACCCGCCCCCCCCTGCATCTGGCGGGCACCCTGCGGGCCGAGGAGTGGAACGGACGGACAGATGTTACCTTCTTCATTCAGGATGCGGCGCGGGCCTGAGCACCCGCCTGCCACGCCTGACTGACTGAAAAATGCTCCTTAGCCGCCACGCGCGGCATCGCGCCGGGCTTCGACTTCCTTTTTCATCGCCTCCTGAACCTTTTCAAAGGCCCGGACCTCGATCTGGCGCACCCGCTCGCGCGAAATGCCATATTCATGTGCGAGGTCTTCAAGGGTGGAGGGGTCATCCTTGAGGCGTCGTTCGTTGAAAATACGGCGTTCGCGTTCATTCAGGGTTTCGAGTGCTGAGGCCAGCAGGGCCTTGCGACCCGACATTTCCTCGCTTTCGGCGTACAGCTCTTCCTGATTGTGCTGCTCGTCCACCAGCCGGTCCTGCCACTCGCTATCCTGATCGGCCCGCATGGGGGCGTTCAGGCTGTGGTCAGGGGCGGCCATGCGGCGGTTCATGTCCACCACATCCTGCTCGGAAACACCCAGCGTGCGGGCGATCTTGTCCACCTGCTCGGGGCGCAGGTCGCCATCATCAATGGCCTGCATCTGCCCCTTGAGCCGGCGCAGGTTGAAGAACAGCTTTTTCTGCGCTGCCGTGGTGCCCATTTTGACCAGCGACCAGCTATGCAGGATGTATTCCTGAATGGCTGCGCGAATCCACCACATGGCATAGGTAGCCAGCCTGAACCCTTTTTCAGGGTCGAAGCGGCGCACGGCCTGCATCATGCCGATATTGCCTTCGCTGATCAGCTCATTGATGGGCAGGCCGTAGCCCCGATACCCCATGGCGATCTTGGCAACCAGACGCAGATGCGATGTGACGAGTCTATGGGCGGCTTTTGTGTCGCCGTTTTCCTTCCACCGCCGCGAGAGCGAAAGCTCCTCTTCGGGGGTGAGAAGGGGGAATTTACGGATTTCCTGAAGGTACCTTGAAAGATTACTTTCAGGCCCAACATCAATAACGGAAGATACCATGGTCCTGACACTCCTTCCGCGCTGAAAACTCCCTTGGGCGTATCGAGGTTCCCGAGCTATGCGGGAATTACGCCAAAATAAGGCAAGCTCAGCGCCCGATGGACGTTTATCCGGCCTGCTGAACGCCCTCCGCATGAGCGACGGTCAACCCGGCCTGCAACCCACCCCGCCTGTTACGGGGTTACGGGCCTGACAAGACAAGCCTGCACTTGATGCGCCAATGCTGTCAAGAAAACAGCACCCCGGCATAACTGCCATTCAGCGCCCACATCATCCTCTGCAATTGACCCTAAAGCCGGGCCTGATCAGGCTTCCGCTTCGGCCAGAGCCTGTTCCAGCGCCTGCATGTCAGGCGGCATGGGGGTTTCGAACAGCAGGTCTGCGCCGGTGCGGGGGTGGGTAAAGCCAAGACGGGCCGCATGCAGCGCCTGCCGAGGGAAATCCAGCGCAATATCCCGCGCGGTGGTGGGGAGTTGCCGCGCAATGGCGGGCAGACGGCGCAGATAAAGCGGGTCTCCCATGAGCGGATGCCCGTTAGCCGAAAAATGCACGCGAATCTGGTGTGTGCGGCCTGTTGCCAGACGACATTCCACCTTGGCCGCCGCGGTGCCGAACGCCCGCAGGGTGGTGTAGCGTGTCAGCGCCCATTTGCCGCCGCGCTCCGTCAGGGCCATGCGTTTGCGATCACGCTTGTCGCGACCGATCGCCCCTTCGTACTCCCCATTAGCCGGAGCAGGCAGGCCCCAGCAGAACGCCAGATAGGCGCGGTCTATCCGCCGGGCGGCAAAATCTTCCGACAGGGCGATATGGGCTTTTTCCGTCTTGGCCGCCACCATCACGCCCGATGTATCCTTGTCCAGCCTGTGCACGATACCGGGACGGCGCTCTCCGCCGATTCCCTTCAGGCTGTCTCCACAATGGGCAATCAGGCCATTGACGAGCGTGCCCGTTTCATTGCCGGGGGCAGGATGCACAACCAGCCCGGCAGGCTTGTCCAGCACGATCAGGTCTTCATCCTCGAACAGGACGGTAAAAGCCACAGCCTCGCCCTCCGGTGTGGCGGGGGCGGCAGGCGGCACATCCAGCACCACCACCATACCCGCGCGCACAAGGGTTGCGGGCTCTCGCACGCAGTTCTCGCCTATCGACAGGCACCCCGCTTCAATCAGCCCCTTAATGCGCGAGCGCGACAGCGCGGGCAGGCAGGCGGCCAGATAGCGGTCCACCCGCTCACCCGCCTGCGCGGCCTCCACCACGCAGGCCAGACGCTCTCCACCAGAAGGTGCGCTTGACGCCGTATAGGCCTGCGGGGCGACAGAATCCTGAGCATGGGGGCTGCTAACATGGGGGCTGGGCGTATTCATAGGCGGAGCCATACCGTACCGCTGGACAGGCCGGAAGGAAAACAGCGCGCATAAGCCCCAAAGGAGCAGAGGGGCCCACAACACCGGCCTTTACCTGACGGGCTGATCTGCGCCATTCATCAAAACAAGCATGCCCCAACCCATACCCCCGCGCCCCGAGCGCGCCACCGCACCGCTTTCCACCGCAATGGCGCTGGCAGCCTGTGCGGCAGTGCGCAGGCGGCGACAGCTTGTGCTGGGCCTGCTTGCGGCAGGGGTTCTGCTCTCCATTCTGGCGGACTGCGCCATTGGCCCGGCCTCTCTTTCGCCCGGCGCGCTGCTGCATGCCCTGTTCAGCCCCGATACCGCCCCGCCGGATACGCGCCTGATCCTGTGGCGCATCCGCCTGCCTTACGCGCTGATGGCCGCCTGCGTGGGGGCGGCACTCGGACTAGCCGGAGCGGAAATGCAGACGGTCCTTGCCAACCCGCTGGCCAGCCCGTTCACGCTCGGCACCTCTGCTGCCGGGGCGTTTGGGGCCTCGCTCTCCATTGTGCTGGGCTGGCACATACACAATGTGCCCCAAACGTGGATTATCGCGCTCAGTGCCTTTGTGTGTTCCATGCTCTCGGTCTGGCTGCTGGAAGCACTCACGCGCCTGCGCCAGACGGAAACCGGCCGGGCTGAAACCAGCACCGTGATTTTATGTGGTGTTGCTCTGGTGTTTTCCTTTCAGGCTCTTGTGGCGCTGATGCAGTTCATTGCCAGCGAAGATACCTTGCAGGACCTTGTTTTCTGGACACTGGGCAGCCTGACACGCGCCGCATGGCCCGCTATCGGCCTGCTGGCACTCGCTCTCGCACTCACCCTGCCCTTTGCGCTTGGGGCTGCCTGGCGGCTGACCGTTCTACGCATGGGGGAAGAGCGCGCGGCCAGTCTGGGGGTGGATGTCCCGCGCCTGCGCCGCGCCGCACTGCTGCGCATCAGCCTGCTGAGCGCGCTGGCCGTGGCCTTTGTGGGGGTTATCGGTTTTGTGGGGCTGATTGCGCCGCATATCGCCCGTGGCCTTGTGGGGGAAGACCAGCGCTACACCCTGCCCGCAAGCCTGCTGAGCGGAGCATTCATCCTTTCCACAACGGCATTGCTGGCGCGTGTGCTGGTGCCCGGCGTGGTTGTGCCCACAGGAATTGTAACCGCTCTGGTGGGTATACCGTTTTTTCTGGTCATTATCCTGCGGCAGAAACCCGGCGCATGACGATGGAACAGGCTGGCAAGGCACATGAGCACACACCGCAGTCGGGCGAAGGCCTGAGGGTGCGGGGGCTGTCTGTTCGCCATGGGCAGCATACAGTGCTGCATGACATTACGGTAGGCCCTTTTCCGCCCGGCAGGCTGTGCGCCGTGCTCGGCCCCAATGGCAGCGGCAAATCCACCCTGCTGCGGGCCATGGGCGGGCTTGTGCCCGCACGCGGGCAGGTCAGCCTGCATGCTCAGGCCCTTGATGGGCTCGACCTGCGCACCCGTGCACGCCTGTGCTGCACCCTGCCCCAGACCCTGCCCGAACCGTTGCGCCTGAGCGTGCTGGAAACCCTGCTGGCCGCGCGCCGCGTAGCCCATCCGGCTCAGGCGGATGACATTCCCGCCGCACTGCACTGGCTGGAGCGCATGGGGATCGAAGCGCTTGCCTTGCGCCCGCTCAACACACTTTCTGGCGGGCAGCGCCAGCTTGTGGGGCTGGCGCAGGCACTCAGCCGCCACCCGCGCGCCTTGTTGCTGGATGAACCTCTGAGCGCACTAGACCCCCATTACCAGTACCGCATGCTGGATCTGCTGCGTGAGGAAACCGCCCGCTCGGGGCTTGTCTGCATTCTGGTTCTGCATGACCTCAATCAGGCACTCAACTGGTGCGAGACCGCCTGTATCCTGCATGAAGGAACGGTGCGGGCCTTCGGGTCACCACGCACCATTCTCACCCCCGCCCTGCTGCGTGATGTCTACCGTATCCATGCCTGCGTGGACACGGGCGCACAGGGGCAGGATTTCATCAGCGTGCAGGGGGTGGAAGCCGCGGGTCAGGTACCGCAGAACGTATAGCGCACCCGCTCATCCGCACCGGGTGGGAGAGCAAAACGCTCATGGCCCGGCTGTTCCTCATAGGGGTTAGACAGCACGGCCAGCATGGTTTCGAAGGGTGTAAAATCCCCCTGCTCCACCGCGCTGCGGATCATGGCCTCGACCAGATGGTTGCGCGGGATATAGCATGGATTAACCGCACGCATGGCCTGCGCACGGGCCTCGGGCGGGCGGCTGTCATCCTGCTGCAAACGCTGGCACCAGCGCTCCAGCCATGGTGCAAAAGCCGGAGGCAGGGCAGACATATCCACCCCCGTCAGCACGGAGGGCTGGCTCAGCGCACGGAAAGTGCCTGTCAAGTCCGCACGTGTCTGCTGCATGGTTTCGAGCAGGGCGGCAAACAATGCTTCATCCGCATCCTGCCTGAGCGCCAGCCCCAGCTTTGCGCGCATGCCATCAAAATAGACCGTATGAAAACGGGTATTGAACCCTGACAGCGCCTGCCGGGCCAGCACCGGGCGTTCATCCTCATCATCGCTCAGCAGCGGCAGCAAGGCCTCGGCCAGCCGGGTCAGATTCCACAAGGCAATGGTGGGCTGGTTGGTATAGGCGTAGCGGCCCTGCTCATCGATAAAGCTGAAAACCGTGGCCGGGTCGTATTCATCCATGAACGCGCAGGGGCCGTAATCTATCGTTTCCCCCGAAATGGCCATGTTGTCGGTGTTCATCACGCCATGGATAAACCCGACCAGCATCCAGCGCGCCACAAGGCTGGCCTGCGCGGCCACCACGTTTTCCAGAAATGTCAGGGCGGGTGTTGCACTCTGCAACGCCTGCGGGTCATGCCGGGCTATGGCAAAATCCAGCAACTGGCGCAGGGCGGCGGGGTCTCGCCGGGCGGCGACATACTGAAACGTGCCAACCCGCAGGTGGCTGGAGGCCACGCGCGTCAGAATCGCACCGGGCAGCAGTGTTTCACGTTGAACCCTCTCCCCCGTGCTGACAGCGGCCAGCGCGCGGGTCGTGGGGATGCCCAGTGCCGCCATGGTTTCGCTTAGCAGGTATTCGCGCAGCACAGGCCCCAGTGCAGCCCGACCATCGCCCCGGCGTGAAAAAGCCGTAGGCCCAGCCCCCTTGAGCTGGATCTCGCGCACATGCCCTGCATGGTCGCGCACATCGCCCAGCAGCAGCGCCCGGCCATCGCCCAGAGCCGGATTGTAATAGCCGAACTGGTGCCCGGCATAAGCCGTGGCCACCGGCTCCACCCCGGCAGGCATGCTGTTACCCGCCAGCATGGCCAGTCCCTGCGGCCCGGCCAGCCAGCGCGCATCCAGCCCGAGTTCCGCCGCAAGTGTACCATTAAGCCTAATCAGCGCCGGGGCTGTTACGCGCGAAAGGGGGCCGCGGTCGTACATCCATTCGGGTAATTGCGTGAAGCTCTGCGCCATAACCGGGGGCATGGGTGCCTGCTGCTGCTCGTCCATGGCGTTAGGGCCTCGCGTGTTTCATGATCATTCCTGCCCGCCCTCGCGTGTTCGGGCGGGTCGTGCATCCTGCCCCATCTCTGGCACAGCCGCGCTGATCATGATAGGGAGAAGCACCGCCGCGAACAGCCCGGACAGGCCGTAAAAACCCGTGCCTGCCGCTCTGAAAACCATGACACGGAGAACCGGCCCACTGGTCCTGACACCAGCGCCACGGAGACGCCAGAACCGATGACCACAGCCCCCGACACCCTTTTCAAGATCACACGCAAGACAGACGGCATTAGCGCTGCGGAACGCGAACACATTGTCGCGAATCCCGGTTTTGGTCGTGCTTTTACCGACCACATGGTTGTCATTACCTTTACGGAAGGCCGGGGCTGGCATTCTCCCGAGATCATGCCGCGCCAGCCGCTGGTGCTGGACCCGGCTGCCTCGGTCCTGCACTACGCGCAGGAAATTTTCGAGGGCATGAAAGCCTATCGTGCGGCCGATGGCGGTATTCTGCTGTTCCGCCCCGAAGCCAATGCCCGCCGCTTTCGCAAGTCAGCCGAGCGTATGGCCATGGCCGACCTGCCTGAAGACCTGTTTCTTGAAGCGGTCAGCCAGCTTGTCAGCATCGACCGCGACTGGGTGCCCGCACCCGAAGTGGGCACGCTGTATATCCGCCCCTTCATGATCGCAACCGAAGCGGCTCTGGGCGTCAAACCCGCCTCGGAATTCAAATTCATCGTCATCGCCTGTGCCGCGGGGGAATATTTCTCCAAGGAATCCGGGACGGTAAACGTATGGGTGGAAGAAAGCTCCGTGCGTGCCTCACGCGGGGGGACGGGTACCGCCAAATGTGGTGGCAACTACGCCGCCAGCCTGACCGCCCAGATGGAAGGCAAGGCCCATGGCTGCCAGCAGGTGCTGTTCCTTGATGCGCAGGAACGCCGCTGGCTGGAAGAAATGGGCGGCATGAACGTAATGATGGTGATGGAGGATGGCACGCTGCTGACCCCCCCGCTCGATAGCGGCACCATTCTGCACGGGATCACCCGTGACTCGCTGCTGACCCTCGCACGGGATCAGGGCCTGACCGTGCGCGAAGAACGCTACGCAATCGACCAGCTCTACAGCGATGCCGCCTCGGGCAAGCTCAAGGAAGTATTCGCCTGCGGCACGGCGGCCGTGGTCACGCCCATTGGGGCTTTCAAGGGCGCGCATGGCGAATGCACCATTGGCGATGGCCAGACCGCTGGCCCCGTCACCAGCCGCCTGCGGCAGGGCCTGTGCGATATCCAGTTCGGCCGTGCACCCGACCCGCATGACTGGATCAAGCGCGTTATCTAAACAGTAACCGGCCTTACGGCCCGGTCGGGTCTAACCACCCAACCGGGCCGTGCGCCACGCAGAAAGCCCACTCAGGCTCAGGGCCGCCATGGGGGCTGCAAACCCCAGCGCCCCCACCCATGTCACAAGGGCCATGGGCAGGCTGGGGTCCTGGCGGGGCTGGGGGGGGGGGGGCGGGGGGGGGGGCGCGGGGGGGGGGGGGGGGGGGGGGGGGGGGGGGGGGGGGGGGG
>NZ_JBDNWF010000051.1:0-13903 GCF_047721125.1 Acetobacter papayae
CTTGTAGGCCGTTGCGATTCACCTCAGTTTTTCCGAAAACAGCATGGTTACAGAAGCAGCGGAGCTGAAAGCCAGTATTTCGCTGAATATTGTCTTCTGAATCCCATGAACTCAGCACTCAGGCACCTTACCTGAACACTCAGGCCGGTTGCTGTGACATCTGCATGAGCCATTTGAAAAATGTAACTGATGGCGCGGTGTCGGAGCCTTTTCGATAGACGATAAAGTAATCGAAATCCGTATTAACCACGCGGTCCGATAATTTTATAAGACGGCCGTTCTGGAGATCATCCTGAATGAGATCGGGCGGGCATAGGGCTATGCCCTGACCGGCTAGTGTTGCGACACGGAGCAGGTTGAAGTCTTCGAAAACGATTTCTGCATTATCAGTCGTTGTTTCGGGGTAGGTTTTGCCGAGCCATTCTTTCCAGCCGGATGTGTCAGTGTCATGCAAAAGCATGGTTTGGGTAACACCTTGCAGGCTAGATGGATCTGGCAGGTTCTGCACGAAGCTCTGGCTGCATACAGGCACACTGGCGGCAGACAGGAATGTGACTGTTTCAAAATCCTGGATAACAGGCGGTTTCTGAGCATAGACGATAGCTAGATCTATTTCGTCAAAATGCAGTTCCTGCCCAAAAATCGCATACATAATCTTGAGTTCTATGTTGGGCGACTGATTGCGGAATGCCTGCAGGCGGGGGATTAGCCAGCAGATAGCCACAGAGGGAATAACGGCTACCCTCAGTTGTGGTTTTACGGTTCTGGCGCGCAGGGCCTCACATGCCGTGGCGATATCAGAAAATGCAAGATGCACCGTGCTGGCTAGAGCAACGGCATCGGCATCGAACTTCAGATGTTTGTTGTTGCGCTCGATCAGGCGCAAGCCCAGCCAGTCTTCGAGTGCGCGAATCTGGTGGCTGATGGCTGAGGGTGTGACGTTCAGTTCCGTGGCGGCAGCATGGAAGCTTCTGTGCCGGAAAACAGCGTCGAACACGCGAAGCGCATTAAGCGGCAGGGCTCGCATTGCTAATCCTGATGATGAATTAATTTCATTATGATAGTGAATTTTTGTCTTTTGACAATAAATTACTGGTGAATATAACTCAACATTAACGGGTGACTTTCACCCTTTCTTCTCTGCTGAATGAACAATACGGGTTCCGGGCATATCGGGCACGGTTCTTGTTTGTGCAGGGCATATAATATTTTGATATCAAAATGAAAGGTCGTGTGGTGACCCGCATAATAACCGCCTTGACTGACACGACCGACAAGATCGGTTCGATCGAGCGCCACGGGATTGAACCTATCCCCCAGGCTGAGCGGCATGGCTCGGCTTTTGAACTGTTCAGGCTGTGGGTTGGGGCCAATGTCAATTATGTTGTCATTGTCACCGGGGCTTTCACGCTTGCTATGGGCGTTACTTTTTTTCAGGCGCTATGGGCGATTGTCATAGGAAACCTGATCGGCTGCACCATGGTGGGGCTGACCTCGCTCCACGGGCCGAAAACAGGCACTTCCAGCATGATGAGCGCGGGCGCGGCCTTTGGCCAACTGGGGGCCATGCTTCCCAAGGCGGTGAGTGTTGTTTCCGCGTTGAGCTGGTTTTCAATCAATTCGATTATTGCCACACAGGCGCTTGAGGAACTGTTCAGAATCGTGGGGCTGAGTGGTTCAGCTTATGAATGGCTGGCTCTGGTTCTGGTGCTGGTGGCGGAAGTGGCCATTGCGGTTTACGGCCATGCGACCATTATTGCGGCAGAGGGTGTCAGTGCTGTTGTGCTGGGCCTGTTGTTTGTAGGGCTGGCCTGTTTTGTTGTGCCGCATGTTTCCCTGCATGCACTTTCTACAGTCAATCAGCAGCAGGGATCGTTCAGCGCGTGGCTGCTTGCTCTGGGTGTTGTGGCTTCGTACCCTATTGGCTGGACCAATTTTGCCTCTGATTACAGCCGCTATTTTCCTGAATCCATGAGCTGGAAGCGCATCGCGCTTGCTGCGGGTTTGGGGCAGTTTGCAGCGCTTGGGCTGTGCGAGGTTATAGGGCTTTTTCTCGCGGTTGCGGTGGGTGGCAGCCTGGGAAATGATCCTGTGAGCCAGCTCGGTCATTTTGTGCCCACATGGTTTGTCGTACCGCTATTGGTGGCGGTTATTTTTGGTGGTGTGGCGGCCAATGTGCCCAATGGTTATACGGCCAGTCTGGGGCTGCTGGCTCTGCGCCTGCCGTTGAGCCGTATTGCCTCGCTGGCAGTTATTACCCTGTTTACAATCTGCATGCGGATTGCTGTTGTTTATTCAGGCGATTTTTTCAATGTCTATCAGAATTTCCTGAACGCAATGGTATTCTGGACTGGCCCTTGGGCAGCAATCATGATTGTTGATTACTTCCTGCGCGGCGGCCGCTACAGCCCGGCTGCTATCATGCAGTGGCGCGGGGGGCTTTACTGGTATCAGCAGGGTATATTCTGGCCCGGTATGATTGCTTTTCTTATGGGTATCGGTTTTTCCGTCGTTTTTTCAAACTCTGAAACATTCGCAAGCCCGTTGATGACGCATGCTCTGGGGTGGGGTGATCTGGGTTTTGAAACCGGCATTCTGTCCGCAGGCCTGATTTACTGGGTGTTGGCCAGGGGGCGCGTGAATACAGCCGCCACGGCATAGACTTTTCCCGAACACGGTCATTTTTCTGAAAACGAGGGTTTATAATGTTTGATCTGCTGTTGCGGGGAGCAACGCTGCCGGGTGGGCAGCGTGGTGTCGATATCGGGATAGCGCATGGGCGGATTGCTGCGGTATCGCCCGGCCTTGAGGGAGAGGCCCTTGAGGAGATTGATGTGACGGGCTGCCTTGTCACGCCTCCTTTTGTTGATGCCCATATGCACATGGATTACGCCCTGCGCGCCGGGCAACCACGCCCTAATGAAACCGGCACGTTGCTTGAAGGGATTGCCCTTTGGGGTGAACTCCGGCCAGAACTGAGCACGCAGTCCATTTACGATTACGCCAAAAAGCTCTGCCTGTGGTCCATTGCCCGTGGCACGCTCATGATCCGCTCGCATGTTGATATCTGCGATGACAGGCTGCTGGGCGTGCAGGCCCTCACCCAGTTGCGCGAGGACATGAAGCCCTGGCTTGATATCCAGCTTGTTGCCTTTCCACAGGATGGCTTTCTGCGGTCCCCCAATGCCCAGCGTAATCTGCTGCGTGCGCTGGATATGGGCGTGGATGTTATTGGCGGCATTCCGCATTTTGAGCGGACTTACGAGGACGGCACGCAGAGTATCCGGCAGCTTATGCGTCTGGCAGCCGATAGGGGCCTGCGGGTTGATATGCATTGCGATGAGGTGGATGATCCGAACTCACGCCATATCGAAACGCTCACGGCGGAAACAGTCCGGCTTGGCTTGCAGGGGCGTGTTGCCGGGTCGCATCTGACATCCATGCACTCGATGGACAATTACTATGTCAGCAAGCTCATTCCGCTCATGGCGGAGGCAGGGATAGGGGCCATTGCCAATCCGCTTGTTAACATCACCCTGCAAGGCCGGCACGATACCTACCCCAAGCGGCGTGGCCTGCTCCGGGTTAAGGAGTTGCAGGAGGCGGGTATTGCCGTAGCATTTGGCCATGACTGCGTTATGGACCCGTGGTACGGGCTTGGCAGCCACGATATGCTTGAGGTCGCCAGCATGGGCCTGCATGTTGCCCAGATGACCGGCCAGCACGAGATAAAAGCGTGTTTTCAGGCAGTAACGACCGAGCCAGCCCGTATTCTAGGCCTTGAGCATTACGGGATCAGTCCGGGGGCCGAGGCCAGCCTTGTGGTGCTGCAGGCGGCTGATGAGGCCGAGGCCATAAGGCTGCGGGCAGAACGCCTTTATGTCATTCGCCGTGGGGCGGTTATTGCCAGTGCCACGCCGCGCAAGAGCTGGGTTGTTCTGGATGGCATGGAGCGCGATGTTGATTTTACCCGCGCGGATCTTGAAAGGGCATAAGTACAGTCCTGCGGGCTGGCAAAAACGTGTGCCAGCTCGCGGGAACAGAAAAAGCCGTTAAAGCGTTTCTCTCATGATGCAGCATAATCATGGGGGGGAACGAGGTATCATGAGTGAAAAAACGGCTGACCAGCAGGGTTGGACGCAAACAACGGAGTCCGGCATTCCGGTTTCCAGCGATGAGCATTCTCTCAGCGTTGGGGCTGATGGCCCGATTCTTTTGCATGATCACTACCTGATCGAGCAGATGGCCGCCTTCAACCGTGAAATGATTCCTGACCGCCAGCCGCATGCCAAGGGTAGCGGGGCGTTTGGAACTTTCGAAACCACGCAGGATGTCAGCCGCTATACGGCGGCGAAGTTTCTGCAACCGGGTGTGAAAACCGAAGTCGCGGCGCGGTTTTCCACCGTGGCGGGTGAGGCCGGTAGCCCGGACACATGGCGCGACCCGCGTGGCTTTGCGCTGAAGTTCTATACCGAAGACGGTAATTTCGACATGGTTGGCAATAACACGCCAATCTTCTTTATCCGTGATCCGCTGAAGTTCCAGCATTTCATTCACTCGCAGAAACGCCGTGTCGATAACGGCCTGCGTGACAACGACATGCAGTGGGATTTCTGGACACTCAGCCCCGAAACCGCCCATCAGGTCACATGGCTGATGGGGGACAGGGGTATTCCTGCAAGCTGGCGGCATATGGATGGTTTTTCCAGCCATACTTATCTGTGGGTAAATGCCGAGGGTGATCGGTTCTGGGTGAAGTATCACTTCAAAACCGATCAGGGTATCCGGTGTCTGACACAGGAGCAGGCGGGCCGGATTGCGGGCGAAGATGCTGATTATCACCGGCGCGACCTGCATCAGGCGATCAAGAGGGGCGAATA
The DNA here is from genome assembly GCF_047721125.1 of Acetobacter papayae. Taxonomy (NCBI): domain Bacteria; kingdom Pseudomonadati; phylum Pseudomonadota; class Alphaproteobacteria; order Acetobacterales; family Acetobacteraceae; genus Acetobacter; species Acetobacter papayae. The sequence continues at coordinate 4,881 of NZ_JBDNWF010000051.1, forward strand.
TCCGAGCTGGACGCTCAAGATGCAGATCATGCCGTATGAGGAGGCCAGAGCCTATCGTATCAACCCGTTTGATCTGACCAAGGTTTGGCCGCAGGGGGAATATCCGCTCATTGAGGTTGGTAAGCTGACGCTTGACCGCAACCCGACGGATTTCCATACCCAGATCGAACAGCTTGCCTTTGAGCCGAACAATTTTGTGCCGGGCACTGGCCTTTCGCCCGACAAGATGCTGCTGGGGCGGTCCTTTGCCTATGCGGATGCCCACCGGGCGCGGTTGGGCGTCAATTATAAGCAGATCCCGGTTAATGCACCGCAATGCCCGGTGCGTGGTTATGTCAAAGGGGGGGCTATGCGCGTGCGCGAGGCGCGTGACCCTGTTTATGTGCCCAATTCCAAAGGCGGGCCAACGGCTGATCCGCAGCGTTTTCCCGAAAATGCGGTCTGGTCGGCTGATGGTGCATTCGTGCGCGAAGCCTATACGCTCCGCCCGGATGATGATGATTTCAGCCAGGCCAATGTGCTGATCAACCGCGTTATGGATGAAGCGGCGCGCACGCGTCTGGTCAATAACATTGTGGGGCATGTGTTGCAGGGCGTGGAAGAGCCCGTGCTGTCGCGCGTATTCGAATACTGGACGAAAATCGATGCGACTATCGGCCAGCGTGTGCGCGAGGGGGTAACGGCGCGCCGGAGCTAGGGCGCGCCGTCAGTCAGCGCGGGTGAGTGCGGCGGTTGTTCCTGAAAGGGATGACCGCCCGTTATCTATTGCGGTGTCTGGTTTTGGCCGCCTGCGACTGTCGATAAACAGGTAAAGCACAACGCCATACCAGACCACGCTTTTCAGCAGTGAATGCAGGATTTTCATGATAGGGTCCGGGTGTTCAGCAAGGGATGGTGCGCAGGTATTCACGGGCACAAGGCACTACAGGCCGTAGAGTAAAGATATAGAAATACACAATACTATATAGGATATGATAATTATCCATATGGAGTAAGGCAGGATAACGTGCAGCGCAGTATTGGCGCTACGTAGTAATATGCCGATGCTGTGATAGGGCCTGTGGTGTAACGGATCGCCTGCCGGGTGTGCCTGTTCAGGGGGCGGCGCAAAAGGGGCTTTGTCAGGCATGGGGTCTGCCCTCGCTTTCGGTGCGTTATTGAAACCGGATACTGTCATGGCCTGCGTGGCCCAGTGTGGTGCGGCTCTGGCTGCGTGCAAGGCTGGCCCGGATACGCGCGCGCGCACTGCGCCACAGATACGCGCCGATATGTACAGCCCCGAAAGGCTCCATGATGCAGAGAGCGAAAAGAGAAAACCGCACCCAGAGAATAGGCGGATGATCGTTTTGTGGGGTCTTGCGCGTGGCGATAACACCATGCCCCATATTGCTGCGCATTGTCTGTCTCCTCGGAAAAGCAAGGCTCCGGCCTGTGCCGCTGCCTGTCCGGGAAGCCGTCTGGTTTCCCGATGCCCTCTTTCTGGGGGGGTGTTTCTTTCCGGGTGATGTCGCAAATATATCCATCATGAAATATGCCCGCGATCAGGCACTTGGGTGGTGTTATGTTTCCATGTTGAAATATTGCGCTTACATTAGAGAAATCAGCACGCCGAAAGGCTGTGTTATGGTGGAGCCATGACTGTTATGCCTCACCTTCTCATTGTCGATGATGACAGGGACATTCTCTCCCTTCTCACCCGGTTTCTTGATAAACACGCTTACGATGTGTCGGTGGCGGAAGATGGTGTTGCCATGTTTTCGGCTTTGGAAACCGGCGCTATTGATCTCGTTATTCTCGATATCATGCTGCGTAATGAAGATGGATTCAGCCTGTGCCGCAGGCTCAGGACATCGTCCAACATACCTGTGATCATGCTCTCGGCCATGGCTGAACATACAGACCGGATCGTGGGGCTTGAAATCGGGGCGGATGACTACCTGACAAAGCCGTTCGACCAGAGGGAACTTCTGGCCCGCGTCAAGGCCGTGCTGCGCCGCACTGCCGAGAAGGCAGACAGGCCCGATGGCGCGGATACACGCCCTATCCTGTCGTTTTCAGGCTGGCGGCTGGATGTCGCGCGACGCGAGTTACGGGCGCAGGACAATGCCCTTGTGCTTCTGTCCGGTGGGGAGTTCGAGCTGCTGCTGGCGTTTGCCGAGCACCCGCAGCGTGTGCTGACGCGCGACCAGTTGCTTGATCTGGCGCGCGGGCGCAACCATGCGGCGTATGACCGTAGTATTGATGTGCAGATCAGCCGCCTGCGACACAAGCTGGAGGATGACCCCAAAAATCCATCGGTTATCCGCACCGTGCGCAATGGCGGGTATCTGTTCTCGCCTGCGGTTAAACGGCTGTGACACAGTGGCGGGCGTGGTTTGAGGACACCATAACGCGGCGGCTCATTACCACCGTTGCGCTGGCAGCGGCAACGACTGTCGGGCTGTTGCAGTTGTTGTCCACTTTTGGCGGGTACTGGGCGGCCCCCAATATTGAACAGACCGGACTGTTGCAGGAGGTTGCCGTTGTAAGCCGCATGATTAGCGTTGCCCCACCAATGGCACGCACCCGGCTGACACAGGTGGCTTCAACCGAAAAATTCATGTTTTCATGGTTCGAAGCGCAGAGTGTCACCGCCAAAGCGCTGGAAAATGCGCAGTACAAGCCCGAGGAGGTGCGGCAGGGCCGAAAGATCATAGGGGCGTTCATAGGTGATACGGCTATACGCCTGAATGCGTTTTCGGTGGCAAACCCGGTTGCCGCAGCGCCCGGTATTAACATCGATAGCAAAAAATATCCTGAAGCTACCTTTCTGGCGATTCAGCTTAATGATGGAAGCTGGCTTGTATGCTCAGCTCTTATCCGAAGCTGGGGCTTTTTTACCTCGGAAAGACTGATACTGGAGCTGGTGGCACTGGTGGCATGGGTTGTTGTGGTGTCGCTCATTGCCTCGCGGCAGATGTCGCGCCCTATTGAAACCCTTGCCGAAGGTGTGCGGCGTTCAGGCATGAAACCAAGCTCGCCGCCGATAAGGGAAACCGGCCCGCGCGAGTTGCGGCTGGTTGTGCGTACGATCAACGCCATGCAGGCGCAGATACGCAAATTCATTACCGACCGTACAACCATGCTCGCGGCCATTTCTCACGACCTGCGCACTCCGCTGACGCGCATCCGCCTGCGTGGCGAATTTATCGAAGATGCCGAGCAGCAGGCCCGGCTGTTTCGTGATGTTGATGAAATGCAGGCCATGATTGACGGCGCGCTGTCTTTTTTCCGTGACGATGCGAGTTGCGAGGACATTACGACATTCGATCTGCCGGGTATCCTGCGCACGATCATCAATGATTTTGCCGATCAGAATATCATCATTGAGTATTCCGGTCCCGCCCGCGTTATTTATCAGGGGCGTCCGTTCGCGCTCAAGCGGGTCTTTACCAACCTTGTTGAAAACGCCGTCAAATATGCTACCCCGCCCTCCATTGTTCTGAGCTGCACGCCAGAGCACTACACCATTGCCATAAATGATGCGGGGCCGGGTATTCCAGACAGCCTGATCGGGCGTGTTTTCGAGCCTTATTTCCGGGGTGATAGTTCAAGAAACCGCGAAACCGGGGGGGTGGGGCTTGGCCTGACCTCGGCTCTCGCCACGGTTCAGGCGCATGGCGGCACCATTACAGTGCGCAACCGCCCTGAAGGCGGCCTTGAAGTGCGGGTTGATCTGCCCCGGCATGACGAGACACCGTAAGGCGATGTGATAGCCCGTATCGGGTATGAATACAGGCCGTCACAACATTTCAACACGGACATAATAGCGAGATATTCCCGACATTCCCATGCGCTAGACCACATTCATGCGGTTGCCCGTTCCTATTATTGTGCAAGGGGCTTTTCGCATCAGTGGTTTTCTTTTCGCGAGGGGCGGAACAATGTCGTTATCTTCCGTATCATGCTTCCAGACAGGCAGCCGGTCAGGTGTGTATTACCGCATGGTGCCATCGCGTCCTGCCGGGCTATCGCTACACGCGGCCCGCAGCGCGCCGGGCCAGACGGTAGGGCGCCAGTCGCTTGAGCAGTTTGTCAAATCGGTCTGTCAGGCGACAATCAGCAGCGTGCGCAATTCAGATGTCGCGATCACGCTTTTTGTTGTCGCGGAGAGTGCCAGCCTGGCGCTGGCACCAGACCTGATCCGCATGGCGGTTGCTGTCATGGTTTCCGACGCGATTTCACACAGCTTTTATGAGCGCTCTTCGGGGCGGATTACGGTGCGGGTTACAAACCCGAACCCTGCCAGCCTGTGCATTGATGTGTCGGACGATGGCTGGGGGCTTGGCTCCATTCGCGCGCAGCGGGTGCGCGACCTGAAAGACCTGAGCGGTTTCGGGAAAGTGTCAGTCAGCAGAATTCCTTATCCCGGTGAGGGCATGCTGGCCCGGCTGGTGATCAGCCCTGTCGAGGGACAGACGATGCTGGACTGGCAGGCAGCCATAATGCCCGGCCTGACAGCCCGCAGACCCCATTTGCTGCCTGTGCTGCGCGATAAAGTCATGGGGGCGTTACGCCCTCATGTCGTCTGCCGTACTGCAAACGCCTGATCCTGCCTGCCTCCAGCCTGCGCGCGGGCGCTCATAATGCCCGGCACGTTCTGTTTTCTGGAGCGTGCCTGCCGGGATAGGCCAATCCAGCCTGCATGCGTGCAGGAATTTAAAGAAAGATTTCCAATAATGCTCAGGATTTCCGGCTTGACTGCGCGCCATGGCGGTTGCGTGCTGGCGCTTTTGATGATGACGGGCTGCGCAGGCCAGAAAGTCACACATTCAGGGTTTCTGCCCGAGGAAACCTATGGAGAGATGACACCGCAGAAAGGCCATGTCGATGACCATATTTATGTAAAACCGGGCCTTGATGCTTCAAGATACACGCTGGCGGTGATTGATCCGGTCGCGTGGCACCCTATTGCCAAGGCGCCGCATCTCAAGCCGGAAGTTGAAACCCGGATGACCGATGCCTTTAACACGGAAATAAAAAAACAGGTTGGTAAAATCTACAGGGTTGTTGATGCCTCCGAGTGTGGGGCCTGCACGGAGGCGGTGCATATCCGCGCGGCCATTACCAATATCCGCCGGAGCAAGTGGTATTATAACGCCATACCGGTTGTGGCCGGTTTTGCCGCCGGTGCGGCAGGTGGCGGCATGCCGCCCATTCCCCCGCCCGCGCCGGGTGGAGCGAGCGAGGAACTGATAGCCGTGGATGGCGCTACCGGAGAGACGCTTGTGGCCATTGCAACCTATAATAACGGCATGCCTTGGAACATGATGGGCCAGTGGATTCCCTATTCCCATGCCAAGCGCGCCTTCCACCTTGCTTCGGCCCTGCTGGTGGAAGAATTCACCAAAAACGGTGCAAAACCGCTCCCGACCCCAAAGGGGTAGGGGAGAAACACCCCCGCGATCCGGCAGCCCTGTTACACGCCTGTGCGGGGCCGCCGTGCATCCATGGCTGGTCAGGCGAGCAGGCCGCCATCGACGGCAATGGCCGCCCCTGTGATGTAGCTGGCAGCCGGGCTGGCGAGGAAAGCAGCCATACGGGCAATATCCTCAACCACACCGTAGGAGCCCGTGGCGACAAACCCGGCGAGTGCCGCAGCCCCTTCCGTATCGGCGGGGTTCATTTCCGTATCGATTGGCCCCGGCTCGATCACGTTGATGGTGATACCCCGCGGCCCGATATCGCGCGCCACACCCTGCGCAAAACCGCGCAGTCCCGCCTTGGTGGCGGTATAAAGCGACAGGCCGGGAAAGGGTGCGCGCCCGGCAAAGGCGGAGCCCATAAGAATGATGCGCCCACCTTTTTGCATGTGCTGAACCGCCTCATGCGTTTCGACCATTATGGCGCGCAGGTTGAGGTTAAGCGTGTATTCGATGTCTTCGATGCTGGTTTTGTCGATGGTGTTGTGTGGATAGGTGCCCGCATTGCAGACCAGCACATCCAGCCGCCCGAAATGCGCCACGGTGTCAGCCACGACTTTACGGTTGCCTTCAATGGTGGCGCCGTCAGCCTGAATTGTCAGGACACGGCGGCCCATCTGGCGGATTTTGGCCGCCAGTTCTTCTGCCCGTGCCGCATTGCGGGCGTAGGAGATGGCAATATCAAAACCCTGAGCTGCAAGGTGCTCTGCAACAGCAGCTCCAATGCCACGGCTTCCGCCTGTTACAAGGGCGACGTGTTCTGTCATGTCTGTTCTGTCCGTTATTGCTGTTTTATAGAAAAGGAGAGCCTGCGCCCTTATGGCCGGCTCCCTGCCATACCCGGCTGAAAAGCCTTGTAATGTCTGTCTTTTCTGGACTGGGAGCGGGCAGAACAGGTAGAATGATCTTCCATAAAAATTGTCTTATTTTCCATAACAGGCCTGAAAGTGGATAATTTCGGCATGTCAAGAAAAGCGATCCTGTCAAAAATCCAGACCAGACTTACTGGCCTGTGCGAGACAAAAAGCCACAGGACAGAGATCGACTTTCTCACGCTTTATAAAACAACCCGCAAAACAGACCCGGTGCTGTTCGTGTATGAGCCGCGCATTTATATTGTTATACAGGGCCAGAAGGAAATTTCGGTTCTGGACCGGCGCTACGTGTATAACGAAACGCAGTATCTGGTCTCCACCATCGATATTCCCGTCTCGGGCATGATTACTGAGGCATCGGCCGAGAGACCTTATCTGGCCATGTGCCTTTCTTTTTCACCGCTTGAAATTTTCGAAATCATTTCAGCCATTGGCGGCCCTCCTGATACCGCGCTTTCTCCCCGGTTTGGCATGGGGTTGAGCGCGCTTACGCAAGATCTGCTCGATGCTGTGTGGCGGTTGCTCAACTGCCTGCCCGAGCCGTCCGCCCGGAGCTTTCTGGCCCCCCGTATCAAGCAGGAAATCATTTACCGCATGCTGCATGGCGCGCAGGGCAGTACCTTATGTGAAATTGCCAATTACCGGAGCGACCTATCCGGTATCAATCGTGCTATTTTGTATTTACGCCAGCATTTCAGGGAAAATTTTGAAATATCCGTGCTGTCTGAGTGTGCAGGCATGAGCCAGTCCAAGTTCTATCAGCGCTTTCATGATGCCACGCATCTCACCCCGGTGCAGTACAGGCTGCGCCTGCGCGTGCAGGAGGCCCGGCGTCTGATGTTGCATGAAGGCCAGCGCGTGGCCGAGGCCGGTTTTAATGTCGGGTATGACAGTCCCTCGCAGTTCAACCGCGAATATAAAAAGCTCCTTGGCCTGCCCCCTCATGCGGATATCAGACGTATCCGCGCGATTGGCATGGATCAGTATTGTGAGGATAATGAGGAAGTCTGGCTGTAAGACAGTGGCGGCTTAAAAGCCGATAGTAAGGGCCATGTTGCCGTAAGCGCCTTTATTGCCATAACCGCTTTCCTCCCGGCTGATGGCCAGCGTGCGCAGGCGCCACCCCATATTGAAAACCAGATTGACGTAACGCCCCACGCTGCTTTGCAGGTCCAGCCCGACGCTGGCCAGATCGGCCTCGTTATTGGCGTTGGGCATGGCATGCACCTGCGCTGTATGCCCGTAATCATAAAACACGCCGAGCTGCTCGGTATCCTGCACGGCCCTGCCGGGCATAAGAAACTGCATGATACTGAAACTGGGGCCGTAGAGTTCGTTGGTAATGCTCACGCCTTCGCTACCCAGCGCACTATCGGAAAAATAGCCGCGCGCGGTAGACAGACCACCCAGCCCGAGCTGGTCATTATACATCAGGTTGGTGTTGGCCAACTGGCCAACAGCCTGCATGGCCCATGAAAAACCGGCGGGCAGGTCTGTCGTGCGGCTCAGGCTGAGGGTGTCATATACATAACGGTCGCTTGAACCGGGTACGAGTGTCTGGAAGTTCAGTTTGTGGTTGGCGCCACTTAACCCGCCGGGGCTGAGCACAAGCTGGTTTTGGAAAATGGTCTTGCCGTAAGGGTCGTCCAGAGTGGCGTTATAGATTATGGGAAACTGATCGACCTCCGCACGGTTTTTGAAAACGCTCAACCCACCGAATTCAAGCGTGTTGTTGGTGGTTTTGAAATCAAAGCCAAGCTGTATGTCTTCGCTCAGGTGCAGGTCGGGGCTGAAGGTGATGGAGGGCAGGTCATGGATATAGCGCATGCTGGCCTGCGCGCTGTGCCCGGTGTCATGCAGATAGGCGCTGCTGTCCTGAATGGTGGGGATTTCGCGCGTATAGGAGCCAAAAACCTGTATCCGGTCATGCCATGGCAGGGGGGCGAGCCAGCTTATGGCGTGGCCGCTGTAGCGATCGTTGATGCTGTGAGTGAACTGGTAGGAGACAATATGCCCTATGCCCGCAACATTGCCCCATGTGCCGCCAATGGCCAGCTCTCCCCGGCCCAGTGCGGGCGCGCCCACGGTATCGAACGACCCGTAAACATGCACAGGCAGGCGGTCATTTGCGTGGAGGGTGACATCGGTTGTGCCCCGTGTCTGACCGGGAGAGAACACGGCATTGACCGTGCGGAACGGGTTTGCGTTCAGCCTGTCCAGCCCGGCCTGCACGTGCGACAGAACCAGAGCTTCACCCGGTTTCAACCCGCTTTCGCGCTGGAGCAGGCCGGTGGAAAACCAGCGGTTGCCGCTGATGGTCATGGTGCCAAGCCGGTATTCCGTGACGATAACCTGCACCACGCCGGTGCTGATGTTCTGCGGCGGAATGGTGACATATACAAAAGGGTGCCCATGCGCGCGGTAAAAGGCGCTGGTGGTCCGGGCGATGGTATTCAGGTCAGCCAGCCGCAGGCTTTTGCCCAGATAAGCGCGCATTGTGCGGCTGAAGCCTGACTGTGCAAGCAGGGGCAGGCCCGCGCACTGCACACCTGCCGTGCCCGCAGGCAGGCCGGAAGCCCGGAGTGCTTCAGGGGTAGGCAGAAAAACCAGCGCTTTGAGAGCGGGAATAATAACGCCTGTGGTGCGCGGGAGCACAGGCGGCGCGGGTGTGGGCAGGGTAGGGGCT
>NZ_JBDNWF010000052.1:0-13018 GCF_047721125.1 Acetobacter papayae
CCACCACATGCAGCACCCGCCCCGTGCGGGTGCTGCATGTGGTGGTGGCAGGCGATATCGGCGGGGCCGAACGGCTGCTGATCGACCTTGCGACCCGCCCGGAGCAGACCGGGGCCACCCACGCCCTTGCCCTGTTCACCCCTAACCCACGGCTGCGTGCGCTGTTCCGCGATGCCGGGCTGCGGATACACGATCACGGCCCCTCCGCGCTGCACCCGCTGGCCTATCTGTGGCGCTCCTTCGGCCCTGTTGATATGCGCTGGATTGCCCGCGCCATCCGGGCCGAGCAGGCCGATCTTGTGCATGTGCACACCTATGCCTCGCATATTCCCGGTGTGCGGGCGGCCAAGCTATGTGGTGTGCCGGTTCTGCGAACCGAGCACGGGCTGCACCATTATACCGACCCAAGCTGCGCGCTGTTCCGCCGTTGGGCGCTGCGCAATACCGATATGGTTGTATGCGTGAGCGATTATGTACGCCGCTTTGTGGCCAAGCACGCCCCCTCCATGGTGCCGCGCCTGCGTGTTGCCCGTAATGGCGTGGATCAGCATTATTTTACCCCTGCTCCTTTCCCGCCTGACAGCCCTTTCACCTTTGGCATTACCTGTCGGCTTGAAGCCTGGAAGCAGGTTGATCTGGTCATTCGCGCCATGGCGCACCTGCCGGACTGCCATCTGGTCGTAACCGGTGATGGCAGCCAGCGCCCGGCACTGGAACAACTCGCACGCACGCTGGGTATAACGGAGCGGGTGCGCTTCCTTGGCTATCTGCCCGACCCCAGAACAGCCACCGCACAGGTGCATGCCAGTGTCAGCGCCTCACGCGATGAACCGCTGGGCCTGACCATTCTTGAAGCCATGGCCATGGGCCGCCCGGTTGTGGCCTTTGCAAGCGGCGGCGTACCGGAAATCGTACAGCCGGGCATTACAGGCTGGTTGGCCCCGCCACAGAGCGAAAACGGACTGGTAGCCGCCATGCGCGAGGCCAGCCGCTCACCCGCCATGGCACACACCATGGGCGCGCAGGCCCGGGCCTTTATTGAGCAATCATGCTCGATCGAGACCATGTGCCAGCACTATGCCGATGCCTATGCAACCCTCGTACCCGCCCGCGCGCGTGAACAGGCTGGCTGACCATGCTGCGCGTGCAGGACATTGAAAAAACCGTCAACGGCAAGCGAATCATCAAGAACATCAGCCTGCATGTCGGGCATGGTGAAATTGTCGGCCTGCTTGGCCCCAACGGTGCGGGCAAATCCACCACCTTCCGCCTGCTGACGGGTATCCTCCAGCCCGATGCGGGTACGGTCACACTCAATGGTGTGGATGTCACGCGCATGCCGTTTCACCTGCGCGCGCAGTATGGTCTGGCTTACCTGCCGCAAACCTCTTTTCTGCCGCGCACGCTCTCCGTGCAGAAAACGCTCGATCTGGTGCTGGAAACCCGCCCGGCCTCGCGCAAGGAGCGGGCGGCAAAACGCGATGCGTTGCTGGAAGAATTCAGCCTTGAGACCGTACGCCATCGCCGCACGGCACTGCTCTCGGGCGGGCAGAGACGCCGGTGCGAAATTGCGGTCTGCATGGCGTGCGACCCCGTCATTGCCCTGTTTGATGAACCTTTCGCCGGGGTAGACCCGCTCAATACCGGCACGGTTACGGGCCTGCTGCGCCATCTGACGGATAAGGGCCTGTCCGTACTCATTACCGACCACAGCGCCATGGATATTCTGCGGCTGGTGGACCGTGCCTATGTTGTGGAATCCGGCCGGGTTCTGGCCGAGGGCGACCCGACCACACTCTCGCGAGACCCCGACGTGCGCCGTGTTTATCTGGGCGAGGGAAACACGCTGTGACTCACGCTGCCTCCCGCCTGACCCGTTTCAGAAACTGGCTCAAAACCCTGTATGTACGCCAGTTCCTGCGCTCGGTGCTGCTACAGGCAGCCATGGCCATGGGCGTGATCGAAGCCATTTTTCTGGCTGAGCGCGTTCCCATGATTTTCCGTGATGTCATTCACAACCATGTATCGGTGCTGGATACGGGGCTGATTTTCCTGCTCAGCGCCCCGCAGATTCTCGACCTCGCCCTGCCGCTGGTGCTGACGGTGGCGGTCTATCGCACCGTGCTGACCATGCGCGAAAGCCGCGAACTACTGGTGCTATGCGCCAGTGGCCAGAGCCCGTTTTCATGTATGAAGCCGCTTGGCCTGGTTACCGTGGTAGCTCTGATCTGCTCTATCACCTCATCTGGTCTGATCAATCCCGCCGCCCTTTACAGCCAGCGGCTTGTTCTGTTCAACGCGACCTATCACTACCTGATCACCCCTTCGCCCCAGAGCCAGCTTTTTCTCTCACAAAAGCGCACGCTCTATATTCCAAGCCGTGTTGCGGCCGACCACACACAGCCTACCCCTACCGGGCATGAAGCCCTGTTCATTCATGAACCTGTGGACAAAACGCATTTCCGCATCATTCAGGCTGAAGGGCTGCACGCCACGGGTTTTGCCCCCGAGAAGCTGCTGGCCGTCAATCTGAGCCAGATGCTTTCGCGTATCTTCACCATTACCGACACATCCGGGGCAGAAACCCCCTGCTGTGACGATGCACAGGACAATGTCACGGCAGACAAGGTTTACAAGGCCCTGTCGCTGGACGACATCATACCCTTTGCCCCCCGCGATGCCGATGGCGCGGAACTGACGCTACCGGAACTGTATTTTCCCAATATCAAGAAAATCGAGCGCCCTGCAGCAACCCGCCTCGCTATGGAGCGCCTTGCCCGCGCGCTGCTCTGCCTGCTGGCACCACTGGTGGCACTTGTCGCACTCAGCCAGACAACCCAGCGCAACAGCGCCCTGCCCCTTCCTGCGGGCTGTCTTTTGCTCATGAGCTGCAATGTTGTCACCCAATGGTTCATGGGGTTTGTCATCCCCCATGGCGTATGGGTTTCCACCGCCGCCATGCTGGGCTGCACCGCGCTGATAAGCGGTCTGCTGCTACTACAGCTCCGCGCCACCAGCAGCCGCCTGCTGCTGCCACAACTCTTCCGGGCGTGAGCGCATCATGACCACTCCTTCTGCTCCCCCCTTGTCCGATACGCCGCGCAAGCGCTTCCGTCTGGCGCCATTCGGCCTGTTCACCCGCTTTATCCTTGTGGCGTATCTGCGTAACGTCGCCATTATCGCCAGCGTGCTGCTATCTGTTGCCCTGACCATAGACCTGTGGCCACAGATGAACGCGGTCATGAACGCAGGCGGGCACGGGGCCGCACGCAACCTGCTGGTGTTCTGCCTGCTGCGTATACCGGGGCTTATGGCCCCGCTCATGCCGTTCACGACCTTTCTGGCTGTCTGGCTGACGGAAATGGCCCATACCCGTTCGGGTGAGCGGCTGTTCGTATCCAATGCGGGGCGCTCGCCGCTCAAAAGCCTCTGCCCTGTGCTGCTGCTGGGGCTGCTGGTTGGCCCTGCCACCTTCGTTCTGGATGGCTGCCTTGGGCCTGCGGCCATAACCGAGCAGATGCGCGAGCACATCGGCCGCGATGCCCAGCGCCTTGACCGTAGCCAGACCAGCGGCACAATCTGGATTGAAAGTCGCAAGGGGCTTATCTCAACCCGTATCGCCTACGGGCCGCCCGCAATCCTGCATGATCTGAGCTTCTATCGCTTCGATAGCAATTTCCAGCTTGTGGAAATCGATATGGCGCCGATCGCGCGGTATGATGCCGCATCTGACCAGTGGCACCTGCTCAAGCCCAGCACATGGAAGGGTGATGCCTTCTCCCCCACGCAGGTCACGCCGGTGCCTGATGCGGAAATCACCCGCGACCTTGGCATTTTTCCGCAATGGCTGAGCGTATACGGGATCGAGGTACAGTATCTCCCCATTCACACGTTGCGCACTCTTGCCCGCCATGGGGGCGAAGGGTATGACGCAGCCCCTTACAAAACACGGCTGGCCTCGCTTTACGCCGCCTTTGTGCTGCCCGGCGCCATGGCCCTGCTAGCTTATGTGCTGAGTGCGGCGCTTATTCCCTATACCGTAACTGCCAGCAGGGCGGGCCGCGTTCTGGCATGGGGATATGGCGCGCATGCCACGACACGCGTATGCGTGCTGCTGGGGCAGACAGCCGTTATCCCAGCATGGCTTGCAGGCGGCTTCGTGCCCTGTACTGCGCTGGCTGTTGCCGCCTATACATTATGGAAAACGGAACGCGCGGCCTGATATTGCCGCGCTGCTTTGCCTTGTTGTTAAAGCCAATGGGCCAGAGCTAGCGCTTCTGGTCCACCAGTTTCTGATACAGGGCAAAAAGCCTGTCGAAATGCCTGTCGATGTCGCCCACCTGCAAACCGGCCTCATACGCGGCGGCTGACAGGGCCTTACGGTCACGTGCCGCAAAACGTACAATGGCCCGCGCGGCATCCTGCGCATCGCCCGGCTTGTAGGTTTCGGCATAGGCCGGACGGGCAAGATCGCCCGCGCCACCAGCAGCTGGCACAATCAGCGGTGTACCGGAACACAAAGCCTCTGCCACCACAAACCCGAAGGTTTCCGCCGTAGAACCATGGAACAGCGCATCGGCACTGGCCATCATACGGGCAAGCCTGACACGGTCTGTTTCCGCACCAGCAATATGGACATGGGGCAGGCCCACCGCCAGCTTGCGCACTTTGGCATGCTGCAAGCCATCACCAATGACATACAGGCCAACAGGCTGGCCCTTTGGCACCATGCTCAGGGCACGCATCAGCATAGGGACACGTTTTTCCGGGTGATGCCGCCCCACCGTCACCAGCAGGGTGGCGCTACTATCCAGCCCACAGGCCGCCAGCATGGACGTGCGCAGGGACTCATCACGCAGGTCAGGACTGAATTCCCCGCCCCGGATGCCAAACGGCACAACCTCGATCCGCTCCAGTCCCTGCCGGGCAAAACGGTCGGCCAGCCACTGGCCCGCCACCACACAGCAGTCATAGGAAGCATCAAGCCGGCGCAGATAGCGCCAGAACCAACCAAAAAAACCATCAATGGTTTTCTCGGACAAAAAACCGCCCAGCAGGGTCTGTGGGTATACCGCAACCGGGTCCGCATGCATGAACAAGGCGCGGGGTGCCTTACCCTGCCACTGCCCGGCAAGCCAGCCGCCCCGCCAAGGGGATGACCCCTCCAGCATATCGGGGTTTTCCTGATCCAGCACACGCCAGACCGGCTCGGCCTTCCAGAACATACGGTAACGCGGGTCTGCGGGCATGGCGGGGCTTTTAACCCAGACAATACGCCCGCCGGGCCTTGGCTCCACCCTGTCTTCAGGGCCGGGTGCGATCACCACCAGCGTATGGCCCAGCCTTTCCGCTGCGCGGAACTTGGCCTCTACGTAGGTTTTTACACCCCCGCCCTGCGGGGCGTAAAACTCCGAAACATCGGCAATTTTCACGCCTTGGTTCCGTCAACCAGCTTGCGGTAACGGTTCAGCAGCATTTCCATGGGCACAGACCATGAAAAGCTCAGACTCCGCTCACGCGCCGCCAGCCCCATGCGATGCCGCAGTTCCGGGTCTTCCAGCAGGCGCTTTACATAGGTGGTGAAGCTATCGGCATCACGCGGCGTGGCCAGAAAGCCGGTTTCGCCATCTACCACCAGCGACTGGCTACCGGGCGCACTGGCGCAGACACAAGGCAGGCCCGCAGCCATGGCCTCCAGCGTCACATTGCCGAATGTTTCCGTATCACTGGGGAAAACGAAAATATCGCCCGAAGCATAAGCCCGGGCCAATTCCTCGCCCTGCAATGTGCCGGTAAAGATAGTATCCGGGCAGGCCTGCTCGAGCATCTGCCGCTCGGGGCCATCCCCCACCACGAGGCTGCGGAACGGCACGCCCTGCGCCTTGAGCCGGGTAAACACGCCAGCCAGTGTTGCCAACTGCTTCTCGCGCACCAGACGTGAGACAAACAGCACAACCACTTCATCCGGCCCGATACCGAGTGACTCACGCCACGCCTGCGAACGCTGGGCCGGGCTGAACAGATCAGCATCAACGCCGCGCTGCCACAGGATAAAGTTATCGTGCTGCCCGCCCTGACGGAGTTCATCAATCATGGACTGCGTAGGGACGTAAACTTCCTTGCAGGTGGCATAATACGAGCTGAGGTAGTTTTTCAGCAGCCGCGTGAAAAGATTGGCCACCCCGTAATACTCAAGGTATTTTTCGTAGCAGGTATGGTACGAGGCCACGAGCGGCACACCAAGCCTGCGGGCCATGCGCAGGGTAGAGTAACCCAGCCAGTCCGGTGCCAGCGCCACATGAATAATATCGGGCTTGAAAGCCTCGATTTCCGCCTGCGGCAGGCTAAAGGCCAGCCGGTAATCAGACCTGCCCGGCAAAGGGATGGACGGCACGGGCACAATCTGCCCATGGTGCTGGAAAGCTTGTTTCTTCTTGTTAACCGGCGTGAAGACACGAACCTCCACGCCCGCTTTTTCCAAATGCTCCACCAGACGATTCAACGTCAGGGCAACACCATCGCGGATGTAATTGTAGGAACTGGCGACGATAGCCACGCGCATCCGCCGTCCGTTCGGCAGAAGGCCGGGCTCACCAGCAAAGGTAAACGCCTTCGACGTTTTGGACGCCTTCAAGATACCACTTCTACCCTCGACATCCACATTATACGATGCGACCTGCATATTAACGTCTGTTCAAGCTCCCTAACAGAAATTCATCATTTTCAGGTTTGCCGCTTGTGGCACAAAACCGCATCCTGAGGAATATAAAATTGTTTTTGTCTCTTTGACGGATCAATAACTTAGTACCCTGAGCATCCTCCCTGAAATGCTTTTAAATCAATCCACAACCCGCAGACTGCATGCCGCGCAGTATGCCCAAATATAACAACTTCAACCTGTCAAATTTTATTACAGTCTTTTCCAATCCTTATTCCGCGTTGACAGACTGACCCATTTTCAGGAGAAAACACCATGATCCTGAACAGCCCTACCGCGACCAGAATTTTCCAGGTCATCAAGCAAATATTTCTCTATGTATTTCCGCTGATATTCATCACGCTTATTGGCTTAAAACTTAAGAAAATCGGCTGGCACGCCCTTATCCATGCCCTTCCGACCAACCCGGTTTTTTACGCACTCCAGATCCCGGCTTTCTTTCTTCTGCCCCTGACAGAAAAAATGATCTTCAGGCTGCTTCTCGGTGCGGAAAACTCGGTCCCTCTCGTCATTCTGTTCCGCAAGCGGGTCCTGAATACCAATGTGCTGGAATATTCAGGAGAGACCTACCTCTATAACTGGATGACCAAAAATCGGGCGGTCACGCGTTCGCAGCTCTTCCATGCCGTCAAGGACTCTGCCCTGCTGTCCGGCGTTGCGGGGTTTGTTGTTTTTCTGGCTGTCGCACTTTACCTGCTGCTGTCTTCACCCGCCATTAGCGGTATTATTGCCCAGAATATGAAGCTGGCGACAATTCTGGTTATTCTTCTGCCTGTTATCCCGGCTCTTTTCTTCCTTAACTCTGGCAGAAAAGAGGGTAGCTTTTCAAAACAACAACTAGCCGGTGTTTTCTTTATTCATCTTTTCCGCTCAGCATCTGCTCTCACGCTGGATATGCTGATCATTTTTTGCGCGTCTTCTCTCTATTCATTCTATCTGTCATTTGAAATTGTTGCTCTGCGCCTTTTCATAACGCGCATTCCCTTTCTTCCATCCAAAGATCTTGTTTTTGTCTGGCTGGGGATCAGTGCTGCCAAGGTTCTAAATGTACCGCAGGCTGGGCTGGCAACTGTGCTCATGATCATGACCAGCCTGCAACAGATACTGGATTACCTGCTGATCGGTCTGCCATGGCTGGTGGAATATATCTGGCAGACCCGTCTGGGTAAGAAAAAAAACGAGGGCTAAGCTTCTCCCCCTGCCCCAGCGTTCAACAAAGCCAAGGCGCCCAAAAACCCTCATGCCACTGGGCAAGGAACGCGCCTTGCCCGTCTTACCCTGACTGACCGCAGGAAGGGTATCCAACAACGCCCAAATGTTACGCCCCACCCTGTAGCGCAAGCACGCCATCGCGCTTGCGGGCCGGTTCCTGTTTCTGGGCAGAGGCCTGAAAATCCTCCAGCCGGAACGCCGACAGGAAACCACGCAACTGGCTGGCCTGCCCGGCCATGTTAGTGCTGGCAGCAGATGTCTGCTCAACCATCGCGGCATTCTGGCGTGTGCCCTGATCAATGGTCGCAACCGCATTATTGACATCCTGCAAAGCGGAGGCCTGTTCTTTCGTCGCGGTGGCAATCGCTTTCAGATGATCGCTGATTTCCGACACGCTACCAATAATGGTATCGATCGCACTCCCAGCCTCTTCCATGATAGTCACACCGGTCGTCACCTGCTCGCGCGATGTGCTGACAAGGGTTCGCACCTCTTTCGAAGCTTCTCCCGCACGCCCGGCCAGCCCACGAATTTCCTGCGCCAGAACTGTAAAGCCCTTACCTGCATCGCCCGCACGCGCGGCTTCCACCGCAGCGTTAAGCGCCAACAGATTGGTTTGCGAGGCAATGGATTCCATCACCTGTGTAATGTCACTGATAGCCGCCGAAGACCGGGCAATTTCTCCCATGACCTCGGTTGCCTTTCTGGTCATTATCCCAAACTGTTCGGTAATGGCCTGACAGTTCTTGATAAACGTATTGGCATCTGAAACGCGGTCAGCCGTAGACGTAACCGTGGCCGTAATTTCTTCAATCGCCGCTGCGGTTTTTTCAACGGAAGAGGCCTGCCGCTCCGTCCGTTTTTCCATATCCTGCACGGCACTACTGATTTCACTAGCCGAAATATCAATGATGCCGGTTGTTTCTATCGCGACTTTCAGCGTTTCACGCAGGGAGGTAATCGCGGCATTCAGGTCGTCACGCAACGGAATATAGGCATCCGGCAGTGCATCCTTCATGCCACTGGACAGATTGCGCTCGGCAATATCCTTGATAACCGTGCCGAACCGGCTGCAAACAAACCGCTGCTCTTTCTGGATTGCTTCATCCCGCGCTTTCTGGCGTGCTTTCTCCGCTTCATCCAGATACACGGAAATGGTCAGATCCATTTCCAGAAACACGGCTTTGACCAGACTACCCAGAACATCCCCCAAAGACTGGGCAACCATTTCCTTACCCTTCGAAAACAATCCTGTTTTCAAAAGCATGTCCTTGATAATGGCATGGATGAGATGGTCCATGACAACAGCATAGCCACCGATATACCACCGTGGCTCCAGCCCGATTTTGGCATGCACGGTGCCAATGGCATTAACCTTGGCGGCATAGGCCTGATCAAACCTTGCGGATGAAATGCTCTTCCAGTGTTCCTGCTGGTCCGCTTTCGCATGGGCAATATGATTTTCAGATGAGAAAAAAGCCCGTGTCTCGTCAGTCTTGCGCACCTGTTCGCAAAAACCATCGAGTGCTTTAGGCAGTTCCCGATCAATAATTTCCTTTATGGACCTGATCGACGTACAATCAGCATCGGTCAGATCCATGAAAGCCTGACGGCTTTTCAGCCCGGAAAATTCATTGTCGTTCTTCTTGCCCTGCAGAGGGTAGCTGATCGCGTTCATGTCTACTCCGTCACTGTGCCCGTCACATGAGAATTTCGAGAAATAACCGCCGGGGATGGGTTCTGCCTCTGGTCCAACCTCTACGGGCCGGGTGCTGTCGTTTTCCAGAATGGTAAATGCGATTTCATCCACTCGAAAAAATCCGAAGGGGACATCGGTTTTGAGAACAAATACCCCTGCATGATATCGCATCCCATCTGGGAGAGCAGAGCCTGCTGTGCGTGTTCTTCCACGCCTTCCGTCACGACATTAACACCCAGTCTTTTGCCGATATTAATAGCCGCATCGGTAATAATAAGCGCACTCACCTCCCGGTCGAGTTGCATGACAAAGCTACGGTCAATCTTGATTTCGGTCAGGGGCAACAGCGCCAATCGGGACAGAGAGGAAAACCCGGTTCCAAAATCATCGAGAGAAAGACCAACACCAATTTTTCTGATGGCATTAAGCGTATTCATGATTTCAGCGTTCTGCTGAATCATGACACCTTCCGTAATCTCGATCGTTATCCGTTCCGCCGCGATAGCATGTCGCTTCAGAAGCCCTTCAATATAAAAAGGGAGGTCTGATGAGCGCAAATGGGCTGCTGAAATATTGACGCTGACAACAGGAAGCCTGACACCCTGCCTATCCCACTCGGCCAGCTGCCAGCAGGCTTTTTCGAGCGACCATCTGTCAATGCTTTCTATCTGTCCTGTCTGCTCCGCAATTCCAATAAAAACAGCAGGGGAAATGCTACCCAGTGCAGGGTTGCTCCAGCGTGCCAGCGCTTCAGCACCACAGATTTGACCAGTCGTGCAACTGATCTGTGGCTGGTAATGCAGTTCCAGTTCCGCGTTCTGAATAGCACTCCGCAAGGCGGACCCAATGATAACTCTTGAGCGAATATCATCGCTTTCCATATCGCTCTGTAAGAGAAAGCCACCACGCGCGGTCTTTTTAGCCTCTCGCATGGCGGCTTCTGCATGGGCCAGAAGCTGTTCCACATCGCTTCCGTGTTCTGGATACAGGCTGATCCCGATACTGAACCCCAGAAACAGTTCATGCTCCTTGACAAGAACCGGCCCCTGTATGGTCATGGCCAGGCTTTCCGCAAAAGCGCTGGCCAAAGCCCGATTGGCGTCAGGAATAATAACAACGAAATCATCGCCACCAAGACGGCCGATCACAAAATTACTGCGACACTGCTCCTGCAGCCGCTGCGCCATATTCTGCAGCAGAATATCGCCCTGATCATACCCCATCAGGTTATTGATATCCTGAAACAGGTCGACATCCAGAACCAGCAGAGCAAACGGTGCTTGTGGTCGCTCTTCCGTCATTTTTCGTAGAATGACAGAGATTGAGCTTCGGTTCAGCAATCCAGTCAAAGTGTCGTAACGATCGAGCCGGTTAAGCCGTTCTGATGTTTTGCCGCGTTCAATAATGGCGGCACAGGATGGCAGGCAGCCTGAAACAATTTTTTGTGGCCAGTTCGCCATCTTATCCCGATTACGGGAATAAAGAGCAAAAATACCGATTAGTTCACCATGTGCATTACAGACTGCTGAGGCCCAGCAATCCTGTAATTCGGCATCCTGCATGGGTGCCTGCCCGCCTTTCCATACAATGCTCTTGGCCTCTTCCGGGGTATGGGTCAGGGCGTCTATGTCGCCATCTGTCAGGGTAGTTCGCATCAGCATCGAAATCTTGCGCCGGGGGAGCCCCTCGCCAGAGAGAATTTCTAGGTTTCTCCCCGATGTGACCTGCAGCAGTGTTACGATACTGTTTGGCACCAGCGCTTCTACCGCAGCACACAGCATATCCGCGATATCCTGCTCCGTTGCGGCACTGGCAAGCTGGGAGAAAACATCACTTTGCAGGTCCAACAGCTTCCTTCGGTGACTTTCTTCCGTTACCCCTTTCAGGAAGGCCATGTAGTAACGTCGGCGCCCTGGCTCCAGAACAGCGGTGGAAATCGACATTTCCGCCGCAACGTAATCACCATTGCTCCGTGTAAACACCACCTCTCGAGACGTGCCTACAATACGATTAACACCAGTCTGCTTATTCCGCTCAATGTAACCATCATGCTGAGCCTTGTGTTCCCAAGGAACAAGACAGTTTACATTCTGACCAAGCACCTGATCTGCCGAATAGCCCCACAAATTTTCCGCTGCCGTGTTGAAAAATATAATCTTGTTATGATCATCAATAATAACAACGCCATCAGCTGCTTGCCGAAGCATTGAAAAATACAAATCTACCGCGTTGGAATTTGAATATTTCATAACAGACACAACATGTCCTCTATACGATCTATTTTGAATTAAAAACTATTACTTAACGTTTTTAACAAAATCTTCACAACTGAAATCAGTGAGCCACAAGGATTCTTAGCACTTTTACAGTACACACCCTCATTGTTTACATATCGTTATGAAGAAATACAGACACTTAAAAAATGCCACCCTCTACCAGAGGCCCGGCTTCCAAAATAGTTTTGATCCAACGGATGCTTTCAGAACAAAAATATTTAGGTCTTTCACCCCTTACCAAGAGTGATTCCACTGACCTCATTCCGTGATCCACAAACATCAGTATCGACGCACTTCCCCTCTGGAAGCACCACGAAGCGGAGATGGCCTATGAGGATAAGCAGCCAAGCGATCCATGCTCTGAAAGCACCTGCTTCAACGTATTTTCGAAGACAGTCTTCAAGAAATCCAAATCTTGTTTTTTGGCATATAAAGCTTCAGCGCCAGAAAACCGTCTTTTACAAATTCCCGTTGCCTCAAAAGGCGTAATTTTTGTGTAAAATCATTAAAGCATCTGCATAAAATATATGATGCAAAAGACAAAGAAACTAAAAAATAGTGAAAGTAATAGAAAAATTATGATGTATTTGTGGTAAATAAATAATAGGAGGTTTGGAAAATGGCAAAAGTTACAACTTTTGCAACTAACGTCACATAGTGGCAGAGTATGTATTATGATTTAATTTCATAGACTTACATGCCTATTAAATATTTGAATTACAGAAATTCAAATATTTTCATTATGACTTCTGGAGCTATCTACCGTTAATTCCTAACCGTCATAGTCACGCCAGAAACTATAACGCCACCGCAAGAAGCGGAAAATCACTTAGCCTTTGCAGGCTTCATTGCCAGAGAGCATGAAGATAAAAAATATCTTGCCCCTCACAGTGGAGACAAAATAAGCAGTTATAGCCTATCGCAACTACTAGCAGAACACCGATATATAAGGTTATCCCACAGGTATTAACCTGCGATATTTACTGCTGTGCAAAAATATGGGAATTTATTTCTAAGGAAAGTTTCATTTGAAACATATTGATACAATTATGTTTCTAGCCTTCAGGTTATGAGCCTGACGAGCTACCGGGCTGCTCCACCCCGCGGTGGTGG
>NZ_JBDNWF010000053.1:0-12589 GCF_047721125.1 Acetobacter papayae
GTGGTCGGTCGCGCAAATAGGGGGGCCTTGTTTATGGGGGGTAAGGCTTCTACCGTCTGGGCGGGATGATCCGAATTGCTACTGGCCAGGATATGAACAACGTGCCTCAGACAGACCTTGAACCGGATTACGAAGCCCTAGTGCGGGCCCCTGTGCGCACTGAGCCTTTCAGGCACGTTATGGTGCCGCACTTCATTCGCGAACAGGATCTGACTCGTGTGTTCGCAAGCCTGCCGCATATTCCCTCTGGCGGGTCGTTTCCACCGCAATCGCTGCGCCTGTCACCGCTCATGCAAGACCTTGTGGCGCAGATGGAAGGCCCGGAGCTGCGCCGCCTGATTGCTGAAAAGTTTGATCTGGACCTGTCCGATGCCCCGTCCATGCTGACAATAAGGGGCCGCACCCGTGAGAAGGACGGGCGCATTCATACGGATTCCCTCGCCAAGCGTGTGACGATCCTACTCTATCTCAATCCCTCGGGCGGGGCATGGGAAAAACAGGAAGGCTGCCTGAGGCTGCTGCGTGGCCCGCATGACATAGAAGACTATGTGCATGAGGTGCAGCCGGTGGATGGCACGCTGCTCATTTTCCCCAACGGGCCGGATACATGGCATGGCCACCGCCAGTATGTGGGGCCACGCTACACCATTCAGCTTAATTACATGACACGTGACGCCAAGGCCCGCTCCGAACTGCGGCGCCACAGGCTGTCGGCCATGGCCAAAAAACTCGCCTTGCCCGGTCTGGATGCCTGAGGGCGGACGTTTGGCTTTTTATGCCGTTGAAGCAGGAAACAGGAAGAACTCATGACACAGCGTACCGCCAGCAAGACCTGTAAGCGGCTGTCCGGTTTTACCGGCGCCCTGAGCATTGCCCTGTGCGCGGCCACATGCCTTGCGGGCGTGGCCGCGTTGGGTGCGCCCGCTCTGGCGCAGCAGACCATGGACATGCCTTCCGGCCAGATGTCTTCCGGCAGTATGCCCTCGGCTCTGGTGCCTGCGGCACTCAGCAGCGCGCAGGTTGTGCGGGCTACCCTGCCCAACGGGTTGCGGGTGGTGATTGTGCCGGACCGTCTGGCCCCAGTTGTCACGACTGAAATCAACTACCTTGTTGGCTCGGCCGAAGCCCCCAAGGGCTTTCCGGGTACGGCCCATGCGCTGGAACATATGATGTTCCGTGGCAGCAAGGGGCTGGACAAGGACCAGCTTGCTTCTGTCGGGGCGCGGCTGGGTGGCAGCTACAATGCCGATACCACCGAGGACGTGACCCAGTATTTCTATACCGCGCAGTCGCGCGACCTGCCGGTGCTGCTCAAGATCGAGGCGCTGCGCATGACGGGGCTGACCCTGTCCGAGGCGGACTGGCAGAAGGAGCGCGGCGCGATCGAGCAGGAAGTCTCGCGCGATCTGTCCAGCCCGGCTTATCTGTATCTGGAGCAGTTGCAGGCCATCCTGTTCGCGGGCACGCCATACGAGCACGATGCGCTGGGCACGCGGCCTTCCTTTGAGCGTACAAAAGCGGCTGACCTGCGCGCCTTCTATCGCAAATGGTATGCTCCCAACAACGCGGTGCTGGTCATCGCGGGCGATGTTAATCCGGTGAGCACGCTGCAACTGGTCGAAGAGACATTCGGTGGTATCGCGCGCCGTCCGCTGCCTGCGCGCACGCCGGTTACGCCCGTGCCGCCACCGGCTAAAACCTTGTCTTTCGCCACGGATTATCCTGTCGGTTTTGCCACGCTGGCTTTCCCCATGCCGGGTTCTTCCGAGCATGATTTTGCTGTGGCGGATATTCTGTCCGATGTGCTGTCCAGTCAGCGTGGCGCGCTGTATCAGCTTGTGCCGCAGGGGCGTGCGCTGTTTGCCGGGTTTGAATATGCGCCCAAGCAGCTTGCGGGCTTCGGTCTGGCGCTGGCGGCTTTCCCCAAGGGGGGAGATGCCAAGCGGACCATGGATGACATGCGCGCCGTGCTGGAAAAAATCCGCCATGAAGGCGTTCCGGCCGATCTGGTCGAGGCGGCCAAACGGCGTGAGATCGCGCAGTTGCAGTTTGCGGCTAACTCCGTCAGCGGTCTGGCTGAATTGTGGTCCAATGCGCTGGCGTTCCAGAAGCTGGATTCGCCCGGAGATATGGTGGCCGCCTATCAGGCTGTAACCCCCGAGGCCGTTAATGCGCTGGCGACCAAGCTGCTTGACCCGGCCCATGCTGTCTCGGCGGTACTGACCCCCGAAAGCTCGGGCCAGCCAGTGGCGGGCAAGGGCTTTGGTGGGGCCGAATCCTTCGGCGCTACCCCCGACAAGCCCGTGCCCCTGCCCGAATGGGCGGAAAAAGACCTGACCCGGCTGGACAAACCCGAGCCGACAGCCCAGCCCACCGTCAGCACCCTGCCTAATGGGCTGCGGCTGATTGTCTGGCCTTCGCATGTTAGCCACACCATCCAGCTTACGGGGCAGGTGCGCCAGACGCCCGCGCTGGAAGAGCCGCAGGGGCAGGAAGGTGTGAGCGATGTAACCGAGGCGCTCTTTGCCTATGGTACTACGCAGCACGACCGTCTGGCTTTCCAGAAAGCGCTGGATGATATTCCCGCATGGGAAAGTGCCGGGAGCGGCTTCAGCCTGCGCGTGCTGAAGCCTGATTTTGAAAAGGGTATTGCCCTTCTGGCGGAAAACGAACTGCATCCGGCTTTCCCGGTGAGTGATTTTGAAATTGTCAGAGCGCAGACCGCACAGGCACAGGCCGGGGAACTGGCCTCTCCGGGGCATCTGTTCACGCAGGCGATCAAGGTTGCCATTTTGCCGCCCAAAGACCCGGCCCTGCGTGAGGCAACGCCGCAGAGCATCATGCATGTCACGCATGATGACGTCCTGCATTACTACGCACATGCCTGGCGGCCAGACCTGACGACCATTGTTGTCACAGGCGATATTACCCCCGAAAAGGCGCGTGCGGTGGTGGAGCAGGCATTTGGCGGCTGGAAGGCGGAAGGCCCGAAGCCTGAGCTTAATCTGCCCGCCGTGCCGCTTAGCAAGGCGTCACGCGCGCATGTGCCCGATAAAAGCAGCGTGCAGGACGAGGTGGTGCTGGCCGAAACGTTGGGCCTGACTGCGGCCAACCCGGATCACTTCATGCTACAGCTTGGTAATGAGGTTCTGGGCGGTGGGCTGTTCTCGTCCCGCCTGTACCGCGACCTGCGGGTAAAGACCGGCTATGTCTATAGTGTTGGCAGCGATTTCGAGTGGGGCCGCACGCGCGGTACCTATACCGTGAATTACGGTGCGGACCCGGACAAGGTGGGCAAGGCGCGTGCGGCCGTGCTGCATGATGTGGGAGCCATGGTAACGGCACCGCCCACGGATGCGGAACTGTCACTGGCCAAGGCGTCGCTGCTGCGGGCCATACCGCTCCAGCGTGCAAGCCTTGACCATATTGCTGCGCAGTATCTGCATCTGGCCAGCCTCGACCTGCCGCTCGATAATTCGGACCGGGCGGCTCAGGCTTATTACGGTGCGACAGGGGCCGACATTCAGGCGGCTTTCAAGCAGTGGATTCGCCCCGATGATCTGGCCACCATTGTCAAAGGCCCTGTTCCCAACTGGTAAAAGCTGGCAGGCAGGGGGGGTAACGCCCTGCCTGTTCAGGCGGAGGGGAGGAGCGAGAGCTGCTCCGCCCCACTTGCGGCCTGCGGGTCGCACAGGCTGGATACGGTAATGCCCAGCAGCCGCACGGATTTTTGCAAAGGCAGGAGCGGGCGAAGTAGATGCAGCCCGGCCTGTAAAAGCTCTGACTGATCCCGCACGGGGGTCTGGCGTGAGAGCGAGCGGGTAAGCTGGCTGAAATCCGCATGACGCAGTTTCAGGGTAATAGTGCGCCCTGAAAGCCCGCGTTTTTCACAACCAGCCCAGACTTTTTCAGCCAGTATTTGCAGCGCTTCGTTTAGATCGTGATCATGGATCAGATCCTGATCGAAGGTGGTTTCTTTGCCCAGAGACTTGCGCGGGCGGTCAGGCTCTACCGGGCGCGTGTCTTCCCCATGGGCGATACCGTGATAAAAGGCCGCCGCCTTGCCAAAATGCTGGCGCAGGGTTTCCGGCGGGAAAGCGCGCAGGTCGGCACCGGTCTGGATACCCAGTGCATTCATGCGCCGGGCCGTGGCCGGGCCAATACCATGAAAGGCGCTGACGGGCAGGGGGGCTACAAAGTCCTGCCCCGCACCGGGGGGAATGACAAACTGCCCGTTGGGCTTGTTATGGTCCGAGGCCAGCTTGGCCAGAAACTTGTTGTAAGAAATACCGGCCGAGGCTGTCAGCCCGGTTTCGGCCAGAATGGCGGCGCGGATTTCTTGCGCAATGGCGGTGGCCGAGGCCCGGCGGATGAGCGGCTGCGTAATGTCCAGATAGGCTTCATCGAGCGACAAGGGCTGGATAAGGGGAGTATAGCGCGCGAAAATCGCGTGAATCTGTGCTGATACCGCCCGATAGACTTCAAAGCGGGGCGGGACAAATACAAGCTGTGGGCAGCGCCTTTGCGCTAGGAGCGAGGGCATGGCCGAGCGCACGCCAAAGGGCCGGGCCTCGTAGCTGGCTGCGGCAACCACACCGCGTTCCTGACTGCGGCCCACCGCGACAGGCCGCCCCCGTAGGGCCGGGTTGTCGCGCTGTTCGACCGAAGCATAGAACGCGTCCATGTCGATATGGATGATCCGGCGCACGGGCTGTGTCATGGAACCGTGGCATAGCACAGCGCCGGGATGAATGGAACAAAAACAGAACCTATGCGGGTGTCAGACCCCTTAGTGGTGCTGGTAAGACAGGCTTCTGGCCAGCGCCATGCGGTGCGGGCGCATGGTGTGTTCCACCGGGACAGGCATGGTGGTGGAAAACAGGCAGGGCGAGAGAGTGTTGCGCGCCGCATGGGGTGAGAGCCAGTAGCCCGCACCAGCCAGACAGGCCCCCAGTGTTGTCAGGGCTGTCATCATGCGCAGGCGTAGGCGGGCCAGAGGCAGCAGCGGGCGCAGCAGGGCGTGCATGTCGGCCTCGCGCTCGTTCTGTGCGGCCTCCGTGGCCAGCAGCAGGGTATATTCTGTGTCGGTCACGGCCAGTGTCCCGCCTGAGCGAATGTCGAGCGCGGTGGAGGTGGGGGCACTGGCCGGGCGGCCATCGCTCCGGAAGGAAAGGTCGGACAGGGCTTCGTGGAAAGCCTTGGTCACGGCCAGAAATTCGCGGCGGAAACAGGGCAGAAAGCACGGCAACGCCACACCGCCGGTCTGGGCACGGTCGGGTCGGGTGGTTTGCGGCGCGGCAAGGCGGCGGATAGTCCACAGGGTCAGCCGTTCGCTGGAGGGGAGATCCGTCAGATAAACAGGCATTGTTGACATTGTGCGTTCCGTGGGTAGCTGGCCCGCGGCCTCTGAAGTGAAGATGATGTCCCCTTATAGATGATAATAATTCTCATTATCAATAAAAAATCGCATGGGAGGCACGCCCATCTGCCCGGTGGCTTTTCCTCTTTCCTTGCCGCGACAGTTGGGGCAGTACTCGAAGCATGTCCGTGCTTACATCCCTCACCCTGCCGCTTCTACGTTCCCTCGATCCCGAGAAGGCGCATGACCTCGCTCTGGATGCCCTGACACTGGGCCTGTCCGTGCCGCTCCGCCGCCCGGAGGATGACCCGGCGCTGGCAACGCGCGTTCTGGGTATGCGTTTTTCCAACCCGATTGGCATTGCCGCGGGTTTTGATAAAAACGCCCGCGCCCTGCGCCCGCTGGCCCGCATTGGTTTCGGGTTTGTGGAGGCCGGAACCGTGACACCGCGCCCGCAGCCCGGTAACCCGCAGCCCCGCCTGTTCCGGCTGGAGGAAGACAGGGCGGTGATTAACCGCATGGGGTTCAACAATCAGGGGATAGACCGTTTTGCCGTGCGGCTTGCCCGGCTTGCCCGCCCGCTGCCTTCGGGCCGGGGGGGCGGGGCTGGCGTGCCGGTAGGGGCCAATATAGGCATTAACAAGACGGGGGCCGACCCCGAGCGCGATTATCCGGCACTTGTGGCGCGGGTTAAGCCCTATGTGCAGTATATCGTGCTCAATGTGTCCTCGCCCAACACGCCCGGCCTGCGCGGCCTGCAGGATGCGGCCCGGCTGCGCGGCATTCTGGACGCCATTGCGGACAGGCACCCCGATCGCCCCCCGATTCTGGTCAAGCTGGCCCCCGATCTGGAAAACGATGCCATCGCCCCGATCGTCGAGGCTGTGGTGGAAGGCGGCGCGCAGGGGCTGATTATCAGCAACACCACGCTTGAGCGTTTCCCCAGCCTGCGCAGCCCGTACCGTGATGAGGCGGGCGGGCTTTCCGGCAGGCCGCTGGCCCCGCGGGCGCGGGCCATGCTCGGCATTGTGGCGGAGGCCGCCGCAGGGCGGCTCGCACTCGTGGCCTGTGGTGGTATCGAAACCGGCATGGACATTCTCGAGCGGATTCGCATGGGGGCTGATCTGGTGCAGGTCTATACGGCCTTCGCCTATGAAGGCCCGGCTCTGGTGAGCCGCCTTAAGCGCGAGATGCTCGACATCATGCGGCGCGAAGGGGTGGAAAACCTCGATGATATCCGTGGAACAGGGATCAGGGGGATACGCCGGTGAGCACGACGATGACCACCACTCTGGCCATGCCCGGTGGGCTTGCAGCCATTGCTGACCAGTACGACGGATACATCATCGACCTGTGGGGCACGGTGCATGACGGCATTAACCCGTATGAAGGGGCCGTGGAGTGCCTTCAGGCGCTGCGCCGTGCGGGCAAGCGTGTGGTCATGCTGTCCAATGCTCCGCGCCCGGCTTATGTGGTGACAGAGCAGCTTGAAAGCTTTGGCGTTACCCCGGACCTGCATGACGGTGTCATGACCAGCGGACAGGAAACCTATACCCGTCTGCGTGACAGGACAGACCCGTGGTTTGCCCGGTTGGGCCGCACGGTGCTGCATATGGGCGGGACGAACGATCTGGGCCTGTATGATTCGCTGGATATCGAGCAGGTGAGCAGCCCCGCGCAGGCCAGTTTCATCATGAATGCCGGTCCGGATATCGAACGCGGTGTGGAGTCGCTCGACCCTTATCTGCCCGAACTGGAAGCCAGCCTGAAACACGGCCTGCCGATGATCTGCGCCAACCCGGACCGGGTGGTGATCAAGGGCGGGCGGCGGCAGATCTGTGCAGGGGCGCTGGCGGCGTTTTACGAGGAGCAGGGGGGCGATGTCTGCTGGATCGGCAAGCCCTATGCCTCCGTATACGAGCCGGTTTTCAAGATGCTGGATGTGCCGCGTGAGCGGGTGCTGGCGATTGGTGATGCGCTGGAAACCGATATCCGCGGTGCTGCGGGTGTGGGCGTGGACAGCGCATGGATTCTGGGTGGAATCCATCAGGAAATGATCGGCAATGATGCCACCTTGGCGACGGAAGAAGCCAAAGGGGCCGGGCTGTGGCCGGTTGCCGCACTCCCCCGCTTTGTATGGTAGCAGCCGTGGTGGATTCCACTCTGCCTGCCGTGGGGTGCGGGGCGTTCATTCTGCGTAATGGACACTTGCTGCTGATCCAGCGTCTGCGTGCGCCCGAGGCTGGCTGCTGGGGCCTGCCCGGTGGCCGGGTTGAGCCTTTTGAAGGGCTGGCCGAGGCGGTAAGGCGTGAAATCAGCGAAGAAACCGGGCTGGAGATTACACTGGGGCGGCTGCTGTGCATTGTGGAGCAGAGCGAGCCTGTGGCAGGCCAGCACTGGGTTTCTCCCGTGTATCAGGCCTATGCGCCTGAAGGGGCTGAGGCCCGGCTGATGGAGCCGCACAAACATGCGGCCCTTGGCTGGTATGCCCTTGATGCCCTGCCATCCCCCCTGACACGCGCCACGGAACAGGCCGTGGCTGTTTTCAGGGCGCAGGAGAACAACTGAACACCAGACACTGGGCCGGGCTAGAGGCCCGGTGCTGTTGTGCTGCGGGTGCCGGTTCAGAAATCCGGCAGGGTCTGGGCCAGCAGGCCACCCTGTCGCAGGGGGGCGATGCGCCGGGCAAGGCCCGTGCGGTCATCGGTTTCCACCATAATTCCGCAGACTGTGGCTTCCCCTTCGGCGGGTTGGAGTCGTTCGCCGGGCAGCTTGCGCACAAAGCGGGTAATGGCAGCTTCCTTGCCCATGCCGATCACGCTGTCATAGTCGCCGCACATGCCCGCATCGGTCTGAAATGCCGTGCCTGCGGCCAGAATACGATGATCCGCCGTGGGGGTGTGGGTATGCGTGCCCACCACCAGTGAGGCTCGGCCATCCAGCATATGGGCAAGAGCCCATTTTTCGCTGGTGGCCTCGGCATGCACATCTACCACCACGGCCTGTACGGTTGCCCCTAGCCGGTGGCGGGTCAGCAATTCGTTCATGCAGCGGAAAGGATCGTCCAGCGGGTCCATGAACAGACGGCCCATGACATTGACCACCAGCGCCTTGCGCCCATCCGCCAGCTCGGCCACCACGCTGCCCTGTCCCGGTGTGCCGGGTGGGTAGTTGAGCGGGCGGATGATACGCGGTTCGCTATCAATATGGCCGATCAGGTCACGCCGGTCCCATGCGTGGTTGCCAAGGGTAAGCACATCCACCCCGTTTTGCAGCAGGGATGTGGCAATGGCGGGTGAAAGGCCAAAGCCATGGCTGGCGTTTTCCGCGTTGACCACCACAAGATCGAGCCCGAGCCGGGTGCGCAGGTCGGCCAGACGGGACAGAACGGCATCACGCCCGCTCCGGCCAACGATATCTCCCAGAAAAAGCAGCCTCATGAACGGGCTTTCCCAACGAGGTGGGGTGTCGCAGGGCTGGCGGTGGGGTGCAGGCTGGTATCAGGAAGAAGGCGGGTCAAAATGCAGGATCTCTCTTTCAGTCACGATACAGGGGAGTTTCTGGTCATGCGGGCCGGAGGGCAGGGCCGCTACCTCCTGCGTGGAGGGGGCATAGCCTATGGCCTGTGCCGCAGGCAGGCTGGCCAGCGTGCGGTCGTAATAGCCTCCGCCATAGCCAAGGCGGTTGCCCGCGCGGTCAAAACCCAGAAGCGGTACAAGAATAATATCCGGCGCAATGGCCGGGCCATCTGGCGCATGGGTGCCAAAACGGCCTTCCTGCATGGTGCAGGCCGGGTGCCAGTGGCGGAAAACCAGTGGCGTGCCACGTGGTGTGGTTTCGGGCAGGAGCACCTGCGCGCCGTTTTCATGCAGCCAGTGGCAGAGTGGGCGTAGGTCTACTTCATGCGGCAGAGGCCACACGCAGGCAATGGCGCGGTGCGTGGACGGGGCCAGCAGCGTTTGGAGCTGCGCAAGAATACCTGCATCCGTATCGGGGGTGCGGGTACGCAGGGCTTGCACACACAGCTTACGTGCCTGAGCTTTCTGCTGCGCGATTTCAGGGGGGTCACCCATAGGGGGTGTGGAGTGCGGAGCCGCCATGGCCGTGGGTCTTTTCAACCTCCAGGACCTGCGAGTGCAGGTGGGCACCAGATAATGTGACCAGGGCCACAACAGAGCCAGCTCCCAAGGAAGTGCTTATCGGCCCAGGGGTATGACATGCCTCACGTGCCGGGCAGCCCCGCCTTGTCTATGTAGGCCTGCTCAAGCTCGGCTGCAAGAGCTTCCGCACGTTCGGCCAGATCAAGCAGGCGGCTGTCCTGCATGGCGCGCTCGGCCCGCAGGCGTTCGACATCCTGTACGGCCTGTGCCGTGGTTTCGGGAATGCGGCTGTTGGAAAGGTCCTGAATTTCATCAGCCATCAGCAGGGCGGCCAGCACCAGCACGCGGGCATCGCCCGAAAAGCCGAGCGAGCGCACGCGCTGCACGCGGTGCTCTACCTGATGGGCCATGGCCTGTACATGCCGTTCCTGACCGTTTTCACAGCCAACGGTATAGCTGTGGCCGTTGATAAGAACCGAAACAAGGGCCATGGGATCAGTCTTTCCGTTCCGGCAGGGGGGCGGATTGTTCTAGCGCATCGCGCACGCGCAGGATAAGGGCATCAACATTGGCCAGCAGTTCCTGCCGCTCTGTTTCCTGGCGTTCCATCAGGCCGGTATCCTGCTGGGGCGGTCTTTTTTCCAGCGCGAAGGAAATGCGTTGCAGGGCGCGGTCCAGCCGCGAAATCGGATCTTCCTGCGGGGGGAATATCCGTGCGGTGGGTTCTGTTCCGGTTTCAGTGCTGGCCGTGCCACTGTTTATGGAGAACGGGTATGGCTCCGCCGCTTGATCCTGCATGCTTTATCCCTTTCTATTGTTGAGGAATCACCCGCAAATGCGATGGCGTCAAGCATGAGCATGGAAAACAGGCTACTTTTGGGCCGTTCGTGCCATTTTCTCTGTGTTTGTGATCATGAAAGCGGCCTGCGTGCGTTACGGGACAGGGTTCTGGCGGGCACGGTGCCCGATACGGACAGGCCCGCGCCGGTTCTACTCTCACCCGAGGGGGCAGGGGTTTATATGGGGGTAGTCTGGTGGCCTGCCCTTATGGCGGGGCTGGCCGCTGCTTTGACAGGGGCCGAAAAGTCGCTTTTTTCGGCCGATGCCAGTGGGGCGGGCGGGTTGCCTTTCGCGCATGTGCTCGATTGCGGGGGCAGTGCCGTTCATGCCGTTATGGCGCTGCGTTCCGGGCAGCGGGCCGTGGTGCTGAACGCGCAGGACGGGCAGGCTATGGCGGCGCGCAGGCTCTATCAGCAGGCCGGAGGCGTGGTGTTGGCGTGTCGTCCCGCCATTATTTCACCCAACTGATCCTGCACGCAGCAATATCGTCTCTTGTCGGGCATTTCCCCCACGGTTATTCCCAAGAACAATGTCGGCAGGATAAAGTGCCGGACGCCAAGGTATGAAAGAAGGACCGTTCAGTCATGACGCTTACTCCCCAGGTCAAGGCCATTCTCAACCAGTACGAGAGCGATAATCCCGGTACCAAGATGAACCTTGCCCGCCTGCTCAATGCGGGCCGTCTGGGTGGCACCGGCAAAATGGTGATCCTGCCGGTTGATCAGGGGTTCGAACATGGCCCGGCCCGTTCTTTCGCGGCCAATCCGGCAGCGTATGACCCGCACTACCATTTCGAACTGGCGATCGAAGCCGGGCTGAATGGCTATGCAGCTCCCCTAGGTATGCTGGAATGCGGTGCGGCCACCTATGCGGGCGAAATTCCGCTGATCCTGAAATGCAACAGCTCCAACAGCCTCGCCACCGAAAAAGATCAGGCCGTGACCGGCACCGTGGCTGACGCGCTGCGTCTGGGCTGCTCGGGCATTGGCTTTACCATTTACCCCGGTTCCGAATACTGCTTCGAGCAGATGGAAGAACTGCGCGAACTCGCGGCTGAAGCCAAGTCCGTTGGTCTGGCCGTGATCGTGTGGAGCTATCCGCGTGGCCCGATGCTGGACAAGAAGGCTGAGACGGCGCTCGATATCTGCGCCTATGCAGCTCATATGGCGGCCCTGTGTGGTGCTCATATCATCAAGGTCAAGCCGCCGACCGATGTGGTGTCTCTGGATGCCGCCAAGTCCACCTACGAAAAGCACCCGGTTGACGTGTCCACTCTGGCCTCGCGCGTGCGTCATGTCGTGCAGTCCAGCTTTGGCGGCCGTCGTATCGTGATTTTCTCGGGTGGTGAGCACACCGGCACCGAAAACCTGCTGAACACGATCCGTGGCATCAACGAAGGTGGCGGCTTTGGCTCCATCATCGGCCGTAACGTGTTCCAGCGCCCCAAGGCGGAAGCCCTCGGCCTGCTGGATCAGATCATCGGCATTCTGAAGAACTGATCCTGTCTTGACGGCAAAAACCACAGGGGAGAGCCAGCGCGTGTCCGAACTCTATCTGGCCACGCCGGTTCTCGCGCAGGCGGAGCCTTTTTTGTCCGCCCTGCACAAGCAGCTGGCTACGTGTCAGCCTGCGGCCCTGCTGCTGCGTCTGCCGCCTGTTGCGCAAATGCCTGACAGCGCTGCGGCCCCGCTTGTAGCGGCTGTTGCTTCTTGCGTGCAGCCGATGGGCATTGCCCTGATGCTGCAAAACAGGGCGGCCCTTGCCGTGGCGCAGGCCTGTGACGGGGTGCATCTGTGTGGTGATGAGGCCCCCGACACCGCTACGGCCCGCCGTGTGGTGGGGGAAGCAATGCAGCTTGGGGTCGATGTCGGCCTCAGCCGCGATCACGCCATGCGCGCAGGTGAGGAAGGGGCGGATTATATCTGCTTCACACCCGGTGAGGATGTGGCAGCAACGCCCGAATCGGTCGCCGCCGTGCTGGAACTCACTCGCTGGTGGGCGGTGATGATGGAACTGCCCGTTGTCGCTCAGGCCTCGGCTGCGGCCGAGGTTGCGCCACTGACAGCGGCGGGGGCGGATTTCATCATGCCCGCGCAGGGCTGGTGGGATAGCCCGCAGGACTGGAGCCTGTAAGCTCCAGCCCCGTAGGAGATCAGCCTGCGGGCAAAATGGCGGTGGCTATCAGCAGCCGTCGCCCCGCATGGTCCATGCGGTAACAACGCCATTCACAAGCTCAAACGTGGTCTGGCAGGTATAGGTGTAGGCGGTGCTGATACCCCCACCCCAACCC
>NZ_JBDNWF010000054.1:0-12025 GCF_047721125.1 Acetobacter papayae
CCCCCGGCCCCGCCCCGCTTCAGGCCAATCCGATCCTAACACTGGATGGCAGGCCCGTGCCCGCGCGCGCCAATCTGGGCCTGTTTACCCAGCCCATCAGCCTTGCCGGTGTGCCCGTGCTCAGCGCTCCGCTCCCACCGCTTCGCACGGAGCATGATGCAACAGCACCCGACATGCCGCTTGGCATTCAGCTTATCGCAGCGCCCGGTCAGGAAGAACGCCTGCTTTCACTGGGGATCATGCTGGAAAAAGCTGGCCTTCTGGGCAGGCCAGCCGCGCAATGGCCATAAAAAAATCCTGACAGAGTCAGGATTTTACAGGAGCCCGGCTATGAATATTTCCCGCTTCGGTCAGGGTTTTCATGGCGGACATAAACTGTGCGCGGCCTTTTACGGGCAGGGCTTCAATTGTACGGGCATGGGCACGGCGGGCGGGCTCGCTCATCTGATCGAGAATATCCTGCCCTGCCTGCGTTAGAAAAACCTGCTTCACACGCCTGTCATGCTGCGCGTTTTCACGCCGCAACACATCGCGTTTTTCAAGCCGGGCTACCACATTGGCTAAAGTAGCCCGGTCAACACCGATAGCCTGACCCAGCTCATGCTGATCCTTGCCCGGATACAGGCTGACCATGCTCATAATACTGTACTGGACAGGCGTTATGTCAAAACCGCTACATTCTTCCATGAAAAGCGAGACATGGATCTGATGCAGCCGACGGATAAGAAAACCGGGCCGTTCCAGAATCGCCTGTGTCCAGGCCTGATCAGGCTCTGAGGCCTCAGCGATAATATCGGGGGACGACTGATTTTTCATGTCGAGAAGCTAACAGATTTCGCCTGCCCTGCCAAACATTGCATAGGTTTATCGGTTTTTTCCGCCCCTGCCGGGTATTTACGCTTGCCTGCCCCGTCAATACGTCAGTATACTGATCAATAATCTTACAAAGGATGTCTGATGATGCCTGTTGACCTGATCCTGCGCTCCGGCACGGTAATTGATCCGCTTACAAAACGAAATGAAGTGCTGGATATCGCCATCACCAACGGGCGGATCTCGCACATGGCGCCCCGGCTCGGGCTAGACATTACGGCATCCAGAGAAATTGACGTAACAGGCCGCCTTGTAGCACCGGGGCTGATCGATACCCACGGGCATATCTACCAGCATGTTACAGGCCGGTTTGGCCTCAACCCGGACCTTGTTGGCGTGCGTTCGGGGGTTACCACCATTATCGATCAGGGTGGCCCAAGCTGCATGACACTGGGCGGTTTCCGCCATTTTGTGGCCGAACCAGCCGATACGCGCGTGCTGTGCTTCCTGTCCGCCTATCTGGTGGGTGGGCTTGAAGGCCATCTCTACCCCGAACTCTATGGCCCCGGTCAGACGAATGTCGAACACAGCGTGCGGGTTGCCCGCGATAACGCCGATATCGTGCGGGGCATCAAGGGCCATGCGGAAATCGGCGGCATTTCACGCTGGGGGCTTGAGGTGGTCAAGATTGGCAAGGAAATCGCCCGGCAGGCCGGTATTCCGCTTTATGTCCATCTGGGCCAGCTCTGGCCAACACGGGAGGATACGCCCGATATCAATGCGGATGATGTCGTACGCGAACTTGTCCCCCTACTGGAAGAAGGTGATGTTCTGGCACATCCCTTCACGCGCCATCCGGGCGGTTTCATTTCCATGGAAACAGGCGAGGTTCATCCTGTTGTCTGGGCTGCACTCGAGCGTGGCGTTACGGTTGATGTCGGCCATGGCTCGCATTTTTCGTTCGAGATGGCTGAACAGGTCATGCGCGCGGGTATTCGCCCCTACACGCTGGGGGCCGACATGCACGGCTATAATGTTAACGTGCCCGATATTACCGACAGTGAAGACCGTCAGGCCAACCCGTTTGCCGGGCGCGCGCCATTCAGCCTGACCAACGCCATGTCCAAGTTGCTCTATCTAGGCATGCCGCTGGAAGAGGTTGTGGCGACCGTAACCGCCAACCCGGCAAAAATGATTGGCATGTCCGACACACTCGGCTCGCTTCAGGTGGGGCGTGAGGCGGATATCAGCGTGCTTAACCTTGAAAGCGGGCGCTTTGAAATGGCGGATAACAGTGGCGTTCGGGTCGTAACCGACACCATGGTTACCCCCGCCTTTACCCTGCGCGCGGGCAGGATTTTTGAGACGGACAGCCCCCTTAACCCGCCCGTCGTGCCTGTTCAGTAAAAACGGAGCCAGCCCCATGCCCCATACCGGCGACAGCTCTGCCGAACAGGCCGCCCGTGACGCCGCCTATGACAATGTTGCCGCCGTGCCGGGCAGCCGGGAGTGGATGGCCCAGTTGCGTGCGGATTCAGCGCATTTTCGCGCGCATCCACAAAGCGGGTGGCATGATGTGCAATGGGGGCCAGAGCCCGCCAACCGCTGGACATTGTATCCCTCGCACCGAGCCAATGCCCCCTGTCTGATTTTCATTCATGGTGGGTACTGGCAGTGGAACCAGCCTGAAGACTTCGCCTGCGTGGCTGAAGGGCTCATTGCCCATGGCTGGTCTGTGGCCATGCCTGCCCACACCTTAGCCCCCGCCGCCAGCCTGACGCGCATTGTCCACGAGCTTGAACAGGCACTGGACTGGCTGGCCGAACAGGGTGATTCCCATGGGATAAGCGGGCCTTATGTGCTGTCCGGCTGGTCGGCCGGGGGGACACTGGCCACGCTACTGCTGGGGCATTCTCTCATTACATCAGGGCTGTGCCTGTCAGGTGTTCATGATCTCGCTCCCCTGCGTGAGACCTACCTAAACGCGGCACTGAACCTGAGTGCGCAGGAAATCGAAGAATTTTCTCCGCTACACTTACCCCCATGCCCCAAACCGCTTTGCCTTGCTTTTGGCACGCAGGAACTACCGGTATTCGGGCGGGATGCCGCGGCACTCCATGGCCTGAGAAACCGCCACCAATGCCCGACAACGCTCATGCCTGTGCCGCAGATGGATCATTTCCGTATCCTTGACATGCTGCGCGCGCCAGACGGATTACTGACACGCTGGCTGGTGGAAACAACCTAGCGCGCCAATAAAAAACCCATTTGTATAAAAAGGGTTTTTATACGTTTATAATCAGGGTGCGGTTTCTGGCCTGTCCGCCATAATGGATACATGGGCAGCCAGAATACGCCACCCTGCCTCCCCCCTGACCCATGTCTGCATCTGCCGCCCGATGGCCGTGCCACCAAGGCGGCGGAACTCCAGACTGACAACAGCCATTGTCTCATCCACGCAGACAATATGCCGCCGCAGCACGTCGCGCGGGGGAGAGCCTCCGGGTCTGGCACGGCGGAATGCCGCAATAGCCTGCGCGCCATAGAGGTTTTCGCCCACACCGTAGCGCACCACCTCCGGCCCATTCCAGAACAGAGCGTCAAGGGCGGGCAGGTCGTTACGGGCCAGAGCCTCCTCATAGGCATCAGCACATCGGGTGACCTGCGCCACAATATCCGGGTCATTCAGGCGCATTGGTCGCAATCCGCCTGTCTGTCGTGCCTGCGGCATCAGTGCTGGCGGGCATAGTCTTCGGCCAGCATGACCGCTCCCTTGCGCGCCAGCGCCTGACACGGCGCATTGGTGTTGGCACTGACAATATTGGGCATGATGGACGCATCAATCACCCGCAGGTTTTCAACACCTTTAACGCGCAGGCGCGCATCCACCACTGCCCTGTCATCACTCCCCATGCGGCAGGTGCCCACAGGGTGCCACATGGTATTGACCACCTTGCGTATCCACTGGGCGATTTCCTCATCGCTCTGCACCGCAGCACCGGGGGCTAGTTCTTCCTCCGTTACCTGAGCCAGCGAGTCCTGCGCCATGACCGAACGCGCCGCACGAATAGCCTCCACGGCATCGCTCAGGTCCTGCTCATCCTCCATGAAATTGGGGTTGATCAGCGGCATGGAATCAGGGTTTGCATCCGCCAGTCTGACCCAGCCACGACTGCGAGGCCGCAACAGCACCACCTCCAGCGTAACACCCGGCCGCTTTCCGGTAGGGATCAGGCCATCCTCGGAAATAACCGGCACATGGTAGCACTGCACGGTCGGGTCCGCTGTGAAATCCTGCGGGTTCCAGTGCGATACGGTCTCGATCCCGTTCCCCGCTATAGGCCCATCGCGCGTCAGCAGATACCGCAGCCCGGCCTTGGCCGCACCCAGTCCGCTACAGATATCCTGATACCCCAGCTTGTCCCGCACATAAGTCCGCACGCAACAGATCGGATGATCCTGCAGGTTTTCACCCACCTCCGGAGCATCAACCTTGACCGGAATACCGAATTTACTCAGTTCCGCCTGCGGCCCCACCCCGGAATGCATCAGAATTTTGGGGGATTGCACGGCCCCAGCCGACAGGACAACCTGCCGCGCCAGCACCCTGTGCGTACGCCCACTGGCAAGATATTCCACACCATAGGCCTCTCCCTCGCGGATCAGCACACGCGTAACGGTAACACCTGTAACAGCCTTGACCCGCCCTGATTTCAGGTGCCGGCGCAGATAGGCATCGACAGCGTTGCACCGCCGCCCGTTGTGGATATTGGTCTGCACGGGTGAGACGCCTATCTGGCTCTCCCCGTTGTAATCCACGTTATAGGG
Source organism: Acetobacter papayae (assembly GCF_047721125.1). NCBI lineage: Bacteria > Pseudomonadati > Pseudomonadota > Alphaproteobacteria > Acetobacterales > Acetobacteraceae > Acetobacter > Acetobacter papayae. Next base: position 4,642 of record NZ_JBDNWF010000054.1, read on the forward strand.
CAGTCCGTATTCCTGAAACGCCTTGACGCAGAGCTGGTTGAGCGGATTGATGTGGCGTGTCAGCTCTATTTTCATATCGCCGCTGGCACCATGATAGGCGTTATGGAAGGTATCGCTGCATTCCTGCGCCACGAAATGCTTCAGCATTTCCTCGTAGGACCAGTCTTCCGCACCTTCTACCGCTTCGTTCCACTCATCATAATCGCGCTTCTGCCCACGCACATAGCACAACGCATTGACAGACGAGCCTCCCCCCATGACCTTGCCAGACCGATAAGGCCGGGGCGTGCCGTACTGGGGCACGGTATCATATTTCCATAAATGCCGGTCATGCTCGAGAAGCTTGGCATAGCCTGCGGGTATTTTTATCAACGGGTCCTTATCGGCCCCTCCGGCTTCCAGCAGCATGATACGGGCATCCGTATGTTCGGCCAGGTACCCCGCCACGACACAGCCGGAAGCCCCCGCGCCGACAATAACGATATCTGTTTCCGTATCCGGCATTACTTTTGCTTTCATGCTGGGTTGTGGCGGTGCATCCCACACAAGACACACCGCCGGATTTATAGAAGATCAAGACCAGAACAGGCGCTCTGTCTCAGGCTCCTGCTTAAAGGGCTTTCTGCTTTTTCCGGCTGGCCAGAACCCAGTAAAGGACGCCCGGCACCACTATCCCCAAAATCCAGGAAATATCGATACCACCAAGCTGGTTTGCAATCACACCCGTATACAGGCTGTTGGACAGGAACGGCACCTGCACGAGAATACCGATTACGTAGCAGCTTACGGCCAGTCCGTTGACAAGACCATACACCCCGCCATCGTTACGATAGAGCGAAGGAATATCGTAACGCCCGTGCTCGATCAGGTAGTAATCCACCAGATTGATGGCAGTCCATGGCGACAGAACCGCCAGAAGCAGAAGTAGAAAATTACTGATGTTATCAAGGGCATCACCGCTCAGGCTCATGGTCAGCAGTGCCGATGCACAGACCAGAACCGCCGCAACAACGGTCCGCGCCTTTTTGGACGGCTTCCATGATGGTACGAATGTATGGAGCAATGTCAGGCTGGACAATGTTGCGCAATAAATCTGCATCGATGCGCAAACAATCGTCGAGGCAAAAAACACGATATAGATAACAGCAGGCAGGATACCCGAAACCTGCCGGAGCGATTCATAGTAATTATCGCCCGATACCGTTCCCGCCACGTAAGCGCCTACAATCATGGGCAGAGCCGCACCAATGGTGCTGCCGGAAAGGCATCCGTAAAACGCTTCCTTTTCCCCTGTGTGAACCGGCAGATAGCGGGAATAATCAGACACATAAGGCGCATAGGCAACCTGCCACAGCACGCCAACCGAAATGGCCATGAGAAAATCATGCACACTGGGCGTTGCGAAAAAAGGCAGCTTCAGCGCGCCAAAGGGGCTGAAGAGGTAAACCGCCCCCATAACTACAAACACAATCCCCGCGATATAGGAGAACGCGGCAATAAAGCGTTCAAGCAGGGCATGCCCAACCGTGCAGAGCACCCATACCATGAAAGCCGAGGCATAAATGGCCGGATGACTGGAAAGCGGGCCAAAGAACGTGCCCGACTGATCACGTCCGATGGCAAAAAGCGTCGAGGCAAAGCCAATATACATAAAAATAACGATCAGGATAACCAGCAGCGAGCCATAAACCCCAAACTGGCCACGGGTCTGCTGCATCTGCGGAATACCCAGATGCGGCCCCTGCGCGGCATGCAGCGCCATAAAGACGCCCCCCAGCACGTTGCCCAACACAATGGCCAGAATGGCCCAGCCAATGGAAAGATTGCAAAGCTGAGTATAGATCATCCCGGTCATGAAAGTCAGGACGGTCTGGTTTGCACCCAGCCAGACCGTGGCGAGGGAACGCGCATTACCACGCCGGACATTTTCCGGAATAGGAAATATTGTTTCACTTTCGATATGAAATGAACTGTTTTTTCCGCCCTGCGGATCCAGAACACTTTCGGACATGTCATTATCTCCAAAAAGACAGGAAGCAGGCAAACACCGGTCAGGCCCGGCACAGCAAAACCACGAAAACACTCAGAAGGGGAAAGAGGCTTTCCCTGTCTGAAAGGTCATCCATTTAAGTTCCGTCATTTCCTCAATGGAGTAGCGTCCGCCTTCCCGGCCGAACCCACTGTTCTTGACACCGCCGAACGGCACATGCGGCTCGTCGGAAATGGTAGAATCATTAACATGCACCATGCCCGCCTCGATATTTTGTGCAAAATACCAGGCATCCCGCAGGTTTTCAGTCATGACGGCGGCAGACAGGCCATAAGCCGTATCATTGGCAAGCCGCAAAGCATCCTGCGTGTCCTGCGCACGCAACACAGACACGACCGGCCCGAAGGATTCCTCATGGTAAATCCGCATAGCGGGCGTGATACCACTCAGAACTGTCGGGGCAAAATACGGCCCGTCATGCGTGCCGCCACAGCGCACAACCGCGCCTTTGGACACGGCATCCTCAATCTGTCCGGCAATGAACGCGCATTGCGAAAGCCGGATGAGCGGCCCCACGACCGTATCTTCCTGATCGGGCGGCCCTACGCGAACCTGCTTCGCGCGCTCGACAAAACGCGTGCAGAATTCATCATGCAAGGCAGAATCCACAATCACGCGCGACCCGGCCATGCACACCTGCCCCTGATGCAAAAACGCTCCGAAAGTGGCGGCCCGCACTGCGGCGTCAAGGTCGGCATCGCGCAGGACAACCAGCGGCCCCTTACCGCCCATTTCCAGCGTGATACGCTTGAGCCCACGGGCGGCCCCTTCAGCCAGCAGACGCCCCGTGCGGGTCGAACCTGTAAAGGTAATGGCTTTTATGCGCGGGTCTTCGGTCAGTGCTGGTGAAACATCCGACACCGCCGCGTTAATGACATTCAGCACACCCGGCGGCAGCCCCGCCTCTTCAAACAAATCGGCAATCAGCAGCCCGGAAAGCGGTGTTTCTTCCGATGGTTTGATAATAATGGCATTGCCTGCCGCAACAGCAGGCACGACCTTTTTCATGGTCAGCAGAAAGGGCGAGTTGAACGGGCAGATACCCAGCACCACACCCAAAGGCTGACGGAACGACATGGAAACCCGACCATCGATCGTCGTCGGCATGGTCTCACCCGAGATCCGGCGGATTTCTCCCACCATGGTCTGAATGAGATCGATCACATAGTCGATTTCCCACAGGGCTTTTTTAAAAGCCGACCCAGATTCGCGAATCAGGAGCTGCTGGATTTCCGTGCGCCGCGCCAGGATGACCTCACGCAGGCGGAAAAACAGTGCTTCCTTAGTTGCGACCAGCGTATTGGCCCAATCCTTGGCTGCACACTGGGCGCTGTGCAGGGCGGCCTCAATTTCGGTTGCGGAAGCCTGATGCACATACGCAATCAGGGCATTATCGGCCGGGCTGTGATCAGGGGCCAGAACCTCCTGCGCGGACGCCACCCACTGGCCATTCACATACAGCCCGTAAACCGGAATACCGTTTTGTTCACAAAGAGGTTTCAGCATCGTTTCACCGTTCGTATTACGCCGCACGCCTGAGCTTTCGGGCCTGTTTACGCCCACGCACCCAAGCCCGCTCCTTGCGGCAGCCCGCAGTCCACAGGAGAGGTCGCGCTTTTCATATTCCGATAACGGAACGATTGCACAAAGCGCAGGGGCGCGCAATACTAATCAGTATGCTGATAAAATATCCCTCCACACAGAGCAGGCCAGCACCCCCATTAGGCATACCGGGCCAGAAGCGGATAAGCTGGCCGTCCGCCAAGAACATAACCACCAAACAATAAAGCGGGACAAAAAATGCTTCATACTCCACGATCAACCAGAGGCATGGTTACATCGCCGCATCATCTGGCCAGCCAGAGCGGGCTGGACGTTCTGCGCAAGGGCGGCACGGCTCTGGAAGCCGTCATCGCAACGGCCGCCACCCTTTCCGTTGTCTATCCGCACATGACCGGCCTGGGGGGAGATGCATTCTGGCTGATAGCCTACCCGGACGGCACAACCACCGTTATCGATGCTTCTGGCCGGGCGGGACAAAACGTTAATCAGGCACTCTACCGCACCGCAGGCCATGACAGCGTGCCATGGCGCGGCGGGCTTGCCGCCAACACCATGGCGGGCACGGTTTCAGGCTGGCAGGAAGCCCGGAGACAGAGTGCAAAGCTCGCCCCCTGCCTGCCGCTGGAAACGCTGTTTGAAGACGCGATTTTCCATGCAGCACAGGGCTACCCCATGAGCCAGAGCGAAGCGCTGCTACTGCGCGAAAAAATGCCCGACCTGCTGGCCAACCCGCAATTCCGCACGGCTTATGATGTGCCACAGGCCCCACAAACCGGGCATATCCGGCGCAATCCGGCCCTTGCCCGCACTCTGGAATCCCTTGCGCGTAACGGGCTCGACAGCTTTTACGAAGGCCCTCTGGCAAAAATGCTGGCCACAGGTCTGGCAGAAGCGGGCAGCCCGCTTGATCATGCAGATTTCGCCAGCCACGCCGTACGGGTAACCCAGCCCTTGCACACGGACCTGCCCGGCGTGCGGGTTTACAACGCACCACCGCCCACACAGGGCGTTGCGTCACTGGCCATTCTCAAACTGTTTAGCCTGCTCGACAGGCCGCAGGCTGAAAGCTTTGGTTATGTGCATGGCCTGGTGGAAGCCACAAAACGTGCATTCCTGTTTCGTAACCAGCATGTGCAGGATCCCGACAGCATGAGCGAGGACTGTCAGGCTTTCCTTGATGATGAAAACCGCCTGCGCGCACTGGCCGCTGGCATTGACAGCCACCGGGCCATGCCATGGCCCCACCCGGCACAGGCTGGCGATACGACATGGATGGGAGCGGTCGATTCCTCGGGCGTGGTCGTGAGCATGATCCAGAGCCTGTATTTTGAATTCGGCTCAGGGGTTTTCCTGCCTGACGCGGGTCTGTTCTGGCAAAACCGGGGCGCCTCCTTCCAGCTTGCCCCCGAAGGTGACCCCGATGGCTGGAACACGCTGGCTCCGGGCAAAAAGCCTTTCCATACCCTCAACCCGGCCATCGCCCGCTTTGCCGATGGCCGCGTCATGGCCTACGGCACCATGGGAGGAGAAGGCCAGCCCCAGACACAGGCGGCCCTGTTCACCCGCTATGCACTCTACGATACGCCGCTACAGCAGGCGGTTTCAGCCCCCCGCTGGCTGCTGGGCCGCACATGGGGCGACGATAACACGGCCCTGAAAGTGGAGAACAACCTTGATGCCACCATCCGGCATGACCTCAATGCCGCCGGGCATATAGTTGTTGAAGTAGAGGCCTTTTCAGACCTCATGGGCCATGCTGGCGCGCTCGTGCACCACCCAGACGGCATGCTCGAAGGTGCTGCCGACCCCAGAAGTGATGGTGTTGTGGCCGCGTTCTAACGCGGCCTTACCGCCCGAAGGCATCCTGCGCGCAAAAACAAACATCTCTGCCGCGCAGGGGGCTACTCTCATGCAACACCATGAGACGGCCTGACCATAGGCCCGGCGCATGCAGCGGCAGATCAATCGTGTTGTATCGGAAAAATAACTTGGAGGGCTCGAAAAATCCTCTGGTTATGTGTGGGTTAACAGTCACAGCCTTATACACATTAAATATTCAGGGAACTTCCAGCACTTCCATCTCTTGTCATGCTGAAGACGCGTTCAATTTCTTAATAAATACTTTCAATTTATTTAAAACTCATGAACGCGATAGCCATTTTTAGCACGAATTTCGGTTTTTCGTGCCCAGAACGGAGTGCATGATGCTAGCTTCCCCTGCCGCACCGGCGGTTTCTGCCGCTACTTCGCCCCCCGATGCCAACACCGCACCAGCAAAAGCGACGTCCACAACGCTAGACAGTGCCGCGATAGAAAAAAAATTCGCTGATCTGAAAAGCTCCCCCACAGGGCTGACCTCAGCCGACGCCAAAGCCCGCCTTGCGCACAACGGCCCCAATGCCATCCAGGCCCATGAAGAAAGCCGGTGGAAAAAACTGCTGGGATATTTCTGGGGGCCAATCCCTTGGATGATTGAACTGGCTGCGCTCATTTCCTTCCTGCGGCAGGACTGGCCAGACTTTATCGTTATTTCAGGTCTGTTGCTCTACAATGCAGCCGTAGGCTTCTGGCAAGACAACAAGGCCGCCAACGCTTTGGCAGCGCTGAAGAAAGGGCTGGCCCTCAAAGCCTCTGCCTGCCGCGATGGCCACTGGGTGCCGGTGGATGCCGCAACCCTTGTTGCGGGCGATGTCGTCACCGTTGCAGCAGGGGAGATTATTCCTGCGGACCTGCTGCTGGTTTCCGGCAAATATCTTTCGGTGGATCAGGCTGCTTTGACAGGAGAATCCCTGCCTGTTTCCAAACGTATTGGGGATGGTGCCTACTCTGGCTCCATCGCACGCCAAGGCTCCATGACCGGGCTTGTTGTCGCTACGGGCAACAATACTTTCTTCGGTCGTACAGCCAAGCTGGTTGCCTCTGCTGGCAGCAAGTCCCATGCCGAGCAGGCCGTACTGCGTATTGGTGACTTCCTGATCATTCTTGCAGCTGCCCTGGCCGTGGTGCTGATTGGCGCGCAGCTCTGGCGTGATCTGGCGTCCGGCGCTGGCTGGCATTGGAGCGAGGCCGGAGCCATTGCCCAGTTCGTGCTTGTTCTGCTGGTGGCCTCTGTCCCGGTTGCCATGCCTGCTGTCATGTCCGTCACCATGGCGCTGGGGGCTTTGGCGCTATCACGCCAGAAAGCCATTGTCTCGCGCCTGTCTGCCATTGAGGAACTGGCGGGGGTCGATATCCTGTGCTCCGACAAAACAGGCACGCTCACCCAGAACAAGCTAACCCTTCAGGCTCCCATTCCCTTTGGCACCACCACGGCAGATGATCTGGTAACAGGCGCAGCTCTGGCAACCCAGAAGCAAAGCACGGATGCCATTGATGTTGCCGTGCTCAAAGCCCTGCCAAACACCACGGTGCTGGACAGCTACAAGCCGCTTGACTTTGTGCCCTTTGACCCTGTGAACAAAAAAACCGTTGGTATTGTGCAAGCTGCCAACGGGCAGGAACTGCGCTTTGCCAAGGGCGCTCCGCAGGTTATTGCGGCACTCTGCGACATGGGGGAAAATGCCTCTGGCCCCCAGCATACCGACGAAGCCACTGCATTTTTTGGCAAGGTGGATGAACTGGCCAGCCATGGCACCCGTGCCCTTGCTGTCGCCAAGTCAGTCGATAGCGGCAAGACATGGACATTACTGGGCCTGCTGGCCCTGCTAGACCCACCCCGCCCGGACGCCAAGCAGACCATTGCTGAAGCCACCAAACTGGGACTGTCGGTCA
>NZ_JBDNWF010000055.1:0-11973 GCF_047721125.1 Acetobacter papayae
TGTACTCCCATCACCTATCCCTCATCAAAGTACAAGGGGTTTCGAAAGGCACTCTAAGATGAAGAGTAGAACGCCCGCTGTCTGCGCCTTACGTAAAATAGCAGAAACGCTTATTGGTCTAAACGGCATGTTGAACGACGTTAACGCCTTCTTCTGAAGTATGCTTAGTAAACCTTGAGGATAGAGTGTTACACGCGATATTTTCACTGCACGATCCAGAGCAACCGACCTTATGAAAGCCATTGAATGTTTGTGGCGATACAAATTTGTTCGTCTCTAAATCCGGGAACTCGAAAGGAAAAGTCATTTTACTAATCGATAGCAGTTTGAAAAGTCGGCTCGATTTTATTCCTCTCGCGCAGTATCTGTCAGAAGAGTACAAGCTGATTGCTCTTGATACACGCAAGCATGGTCGATCTGGTATCGGGGTTGCCCTCGGCCCTATCGACAACTTCAGGATGATTTTACCGAAAAATGATCCGACCCGGCAGGTTTATCAGACCATCACTCTTAAAAAATGGCGTGAGATGTTTGGGAACAAAATCTCGACCCACAATGCCAAAAATCTCGAACAATATTTTGGAAAATTATTTAACACGGCATCACATCTGCAAAAAATATCCAATGCCCGCTGCTCGTAGTGCATAGTAAAGACGATATACTGTTATCGCGGCAACAGGTGTTCGAACTGACTGAACGGGTCAACGGTGCAAGGCTGCTTAATTTACCCTTCGTGAAGCACATATTACTCCAAGACATACCTGATCGTGTTACAGCCTGAAGGCTATATAGTGACGCACCCCGTTAGGGGAATCTCTTTCCAATTCAACACTATTTTATATAAAACCCTCTATCCTAAAAAGCACCAGCCTTACTAAACTGCGCTGGAAGCAGTTTCTGGTGGCAGGCCCGCGCACGGGGCGGCCCATGGTGAGTGTTCGAACGCCTTGACCAGATAGTCCAGCAGTGCGGTTACCCGCGTGGGCCGAGCGGAACTGGCGGGGGTTACAAGATACAGGCTGATAAGCGGGCCTTCCCATTCTGGCAGAATGCGTTCCAGCCGCTTGTTATATAAACCTTCCCACACCATAAATTCAGGAAACAACCCGTAGCCAAGACCGGCTTCCAGCGCGGGCAGGAAGGCCTCGGCATTATCGGCCTTGAAACGGGCTGTCTGGCTTAGGACAAATTCCTTACCCGACCCGTCCTTGCGTAAGCGGATCATGCCGGGTGCAGTGCCGTTGGTATAAACAAAGCTCTTATGGGCCTCGAGTTCGCGCGGGTGGATGGGCCTGCCCACACGATCCAGCCATGCGGGCGCTGCAACCAGCAACAGGCGCAGGTCGCACAGCTTTCTGGCCCGCAACGAGGAATCCGCCAGTGATGCGATGCGTAATGCGACATCGTACCCAGCTGCCACAAGGTCCACCACCGCATCGCTGAAATCTATGGTCAGGTCTATATCAGGGTAGCGTTCCAAAAACGCAGGCAGAACCGGAGCTAGGTGCCGTATGCCAAAGGTCATGGGGGCTGCAATACGCACACGCCCTGAAGGACGGCGCATATCGCCCCGTGCCTCGGTTTCTGCCGCCTCGGCTTCCATCAGCAGGCGGTTGGCATGCCCGAGCAGGGCGCGGCCGGTTTCTGTCAAGGACATATGGCGCGAATTGCGGTTGAACAGCGCAATGCCGAGCGACTGCTCAAGGCGGCTGACCGCTTTTGAAACCGTCGGCTTGGAAAGCTGGATTTCTTCCGCCGCGCGCGCGAAGGAGCCAAACTCGGCCACTTTTGCAAAAATGGCCCATGCTTCAAAATCCGGCAGGCGCATGGTGTTTTCTCCTCCGTTCGTGAGCCGTACCGCTATCCATACCGCCAAATGCCCCAACAACCAACAAACGGAAACGATACCTTTCCATGATTGCCATATACTGATGGCCGCCCCCTCCGTTACCGTGTCCACATGAACCAGCACCCTTGCACAGTGGAGTAACGACAATGATTGAAGTCAGGCCCTTTGATAAACTCGGCCACGCCAATCATGGCTGGCTTGATGCCCGGCACCATTTTTCCTTCGCCAGTTACTACGACCCCGCACGGATGCACTGGGGCGCGCTGCGCGTATGGAATGATGATGCCATTGCCCCCGGCACGGGCTTTGGCACCCACCCGCACGACAACATGGAAATTATTACCTATGTGCGTGAAGGGGCCATTACGCATGAGGATAGCCTGGGCAACCGGGGGCGCACCGGCGCGGGCGATGTGCAGGTTATGTCGGCAGGCACGGGAATCCGCCACAGCGAATACAATCTGGAAGACGAAACAACCCGCCTGTTCCAGATCTGGATTCTGCCTGACCGGGCAGGCCATGCGCCCTCATGGGGCACTCGAGCTTTCCCACGGGGCGACCGGGCCGGGCAGTTTGTCGTTCTGGCATCTGGCCAGCCAGATGCAGATGACGCGCTCCCCATCAATACCGATGCCCGCGTGCTGGGGGCTACGCTGAAAAAGGGCGAAACCACCAGCTATAACCTTGGTGCTGACAGGCTGGGCTATCTGGTCGTGGCTAAGGGGTCTGTCGAAATCGAAGGCAAAACCCTGAACGAGCGTGACGGTGCCGCCATTTCCAAAACGGATGTGCTGTCTGTTCTCGCTCTTGAGGATACGGAAGTGGTGCTGGTTGATACCGTGCCATAACCAGCCAGCGGCTCATGGGCCGGGGTAACACCCGGCCCATGGCCCTGCGCGCTCAACACTGGCACAGTCGATGCCGCGCCCGATAAAAACAACCACCACTCTTTTATGGCCGAGACACCCTGCCCGGCCACTGCGTGCCGCCTTTACGCCGGAGCCTGCGTGATAAACGCTAGAACATCACGCATGATAACGGCTTCCTCATCCGTGGGTTCAACCCGCACCCTCACGGCACTGTCCGGGGTGCTGATAACACTGGCATGGCAGGCATTGGCCTTGGCATCCAGCTTTACACCCAGCCAGCCCAGCCTTGCACAAACATTAGCCCGCAGGGCGCTGTCATGCTCACCAATCCCGGCTGTAAACACCAGACCATCCAGCCCTTCCATAACAGCCGCCAGCGCGCCGGTTTCTTCAATAATCCGGTATTCGAAAAGGTCCAGCGCCTGCGCGACTGCCTTGCTGATTTCGGGGTCTTTTTCCTCCACCAGCCTCTGGCGTAGCAGCCGCATGTCGGACGAAACGCCCGAAACCCCCAACAGGCCGGACTGGCGGTAGAGCACATCCACCAGCGTGCACCAGCCTGCACCTTCCTCCTGCATCATATAAAGCAGCGCACCGGGGTCTATCATGCCTGTGCGCGTGCCCATCATCAAACCATCCAGCGCTGAAAACCCCATCGTTGTTTCAAGGCTTTTCCCGCCTTTTAACGCGCACAGACTGGCACCGCTGCCCAGATGGGCTATCAGCGTGCGGCCTGCATACAGGGCTGGGTCGCACAGCTTCAGGCGTTCCGCGATCCATGTATAGGAGAGCCCGTGAAAACCGTAGCGCTGCACGCCTTTTTGCGCGTAACGGCGGGGCAGCGGCAGCAGGCGCGCCATTTCGGGTATGGTCTGATGGAATGCCGTATCAAAACAGGCAACCTGAAGCAGGTCGGGCCTGTAGTCAGCAATGGCCCGTGCAGGGGCCAGAGTTGCGGGCTGGTGCAACGGTGCAAACGGGGTCAGTGCCTCAAGCTGGTCGAGCACATCGGGCGTAATACGCACAGGAGCGGAAAATTCCGGCCCGCCATGGACAATCCGGTGGCCAACACCCAGCAGGCTGCGCCCCTCCGCATGGGCGGAAAGCCATTTCAGCAGATGATCGAGCGGGTGGGGGTCTGTGGTGGTAATCTGCTCATCCACACAGCGCGTGCCTGTGCGGTCGTTTACATGAAAGCTGAACCCATCAGCATGGTTTTCAATCTCGCCATGCACCAGCCGTATTGGCGCGTCCTGTGCCGTAATCCCGGCCCCGACATCGAACACCGTAAACTTGACGCTGGAAGAACCCACATTGAAAACAAGGATTACACCAGCCATACGCTCTGTCTTTCAGAAAAAACCATATGCACCGCGCAACATCAGCCACAGGCAGGCCGTGTTCTGAGGTAACGCGCATACAACGCACCCACAGCAGCAGAAGCCAGCCGCGCCTGCACACTGTCCGCCCGACTAGTGAGCAGTACAGGCACTTTTGCCCCCATGACAATACCGGCGGATTCCGCCCCCGCCATGAAAATAAGGTTCTTGGCCAGCATGTTGCCTGCTTCCAGATCAGGCGTGACCAGAATCTGTGCCCGCCCTGCAACGGGTGAGACAATCCCCTTGATCCGCGCGGCCTCGCCATCCACAGCGTTATCCATGGCCAGTGGCCCGTCCAGCACGCCGCCGGTAATCTGCCCCCGCTCGGCCATCTTGCACAGGCAGGCGGCATCCAGCGTGCCCTGTATTTTCGGGTTGACCGTCTCGACCGCCGAGAGGATCGCCACACGCGGTGCGCCCAGCCCAAGGCCCAGATGCAGGTCTATGGCATTTTGGACAATGTCGCGCTTGGTCTCGAGATCAGGCACGATATTGATAGCGGCATCGGTCACGAACAGCAGCCCGTCATAAGAGGGGGCGGCTATCAGAAAGATATGGCTCATACGGCGCTCTGTCCGCAGCCCGCTCTGGGGGCCAACCACCCCGTGCATGAGAATATCCGTATGCAGGCTGCCTTTTATCAGCCCGTGCACCTCACCCGTATGGACAAGGGCTACGGCCTGCTCCACCGCCGCCGCCGGGGAGCAGGCTTCCACCAGCTTCAGCCCGCTGATATCCAGCCCGCTTTCCCGCGCGAGGGCCGCCATGGCCGCGCCATCACCCACCAGAACGGGGGTAAGTATGCCGCGTGCGGCCGCATCCACCACACCTTGCAGGGCGTGCTGCTCGCACGGCCAGACCGCCGCATAAGGCACAGGCCCCAGTTTGGACGCCTTGCGCACAAGGTCGGCAAACAGCGCATGCTGGTTCTGCTCTCTGGCGGAACCGATTTCCATGGCCTCGCTTACTGACGAGACACGCGGCATATCCACCCCCATCATGCTCCCTTTCCCTTATGCGCCCGTTACGGTCATGCGCTCCACAGGCAGCGTCATCAGCCGGTAGTATTCGCGCCGCACAAACGCGCGAGCCTGCTCTGGCGTGCCACGCGCGGCGCATCGGCCCTGAAAATCCGCAAGGCTGGTATGGCCCTGTGCGTGCATCCACGCCCGCAGGCCTGCCACCAGCGTGCCGATATGCCCCGGCCCCCGCTCCAGCAGGGCCGAAGCCGTTGTCACCACACTGGCCCCCGCCAGCAGGCAGCGCACCACATCGGCGGCGCTCCATACACCGCAGCCTGCGGCAAAACTGCCACCAAGCCGGGCGGAAAGCAGGGACAGCCACATCAGCGTCAGGTTCAGTTCTGCCGGGGTGCTCAGGCACAGGCGTTCATCCGGCTCCATGACCGCAATATCCAGCCCCGGCCCATAAAACCGGCTAAACAGCACCACCCCGGCCGCGCCATTATCCAGTAGAGAGCGTACCACATGGCCCGGCGCGGTAAAAGTCGAGGGCAGTTTGACCGAAACCGGAATACCCACCCCCGCACAGACCCGGCGCACCACATCCGCATACTCGGCTTCGACCGCATGGGCACTCTGGGTAATGTCAGTGGCAATATGCGAGAAATTCAACTCGATAGCACTTGCCCCGGCCTGTTCCATCTGGCGGGCAAAATCCAGCCAGCCTTCATCTGTGCAGCCGTTCAGGCTGGCAATAACAGGCACCCCCGCCCGCTCCGCCGCCCGGCGCAGGGTATTAAGCCTGCCATCCAGCACGCGGGCCTGCGCCTGCGGGGCAAAATACGCCCCCATTTCGGCATGGCTTTCCTGCCCGGCAGACCACAAGGCGGCCTCGGCCAGTTCCTGTGCTGCAATCTGCTCCTCATAAACCGAGGCCATAACCACGGCCGCCGCCCCGGCATCCGCCAGACGCACAATACCCTCTACCGACGCGCTGAGTGGCGAGGCCGCCGCAACCACAGGGTGAGGCAGTGTCAGGCCCAGATAGGCTGTTGCAAGGCTCATACCCGCATCCCCTTTCATGTCACGTCCTCCCAATGGGGCAGGAAGCGGCTGCCATCGCGCGCGGCCAGATCCTCATACATGCGGTAGCGTTCATCGGCCGCGGCCTGCGCCTGATGCATAAGGTGGGCGGCGTTTTCGGGGTTTGTGCGCTCCAGTGTCTTGTAGCGCAGTTCGCGATAGGCATAGTCTTCCAGCGTAATACGCGGGCGGGTGGAATCCAGCCGGAAGGGGTTGAGCCCTGCACGCCGCATGGTCGGGTCAAAACGAAAGAGCGGCCAGTAGCCAGAGGCCACCGCACGGGCGGCCTGCTTCATGCCCGTGCGCATATCGATCCCATGTGCGATGCACTGCGAATACGCCAGCACGATAGAAGGCCCATCATAGGCCTCGGCCTCGCGCAGGGCGATCAGCGCCTGCTCGGCATTGGCCCCCATGGCAATCTGCGCGACATAAACATAGCCATAGGCAATGGCCTGCATGGCCAAGTCCTTGCGCGGCACCTTTTTGCCCGCCGCCGCAAACTTGGCGGATGCTCCTATGGGTGTCGCCTTGGAGGACTGCCCGCCGGTGTTAGAATACACCTCCGTATCCAGCACCAGCACATTGACATTGCGCCCCTGCGCCAGAACATGATCAAGCCCACCATAGTCAATATCATACGCCCAGCCATCTCCCCCCACGATCCAGACGGAGCGCTTGACGAAACAATCCGCTACACTGAGCAGCATTTTCGCCTCGGCATCGGTGGAGCCTGTCAGTTTTTCCTTCAGAGCCGCCACGCGGGCGCGCTGGAGATCGAACTCTGATTCCGTGCGCTGTGGCGCATCCAGCAGGGCAGAAACCAGATCCTGACCTATTCTGTCGGCCAGTTTGCGTGAGAGTGCATGCGCCAGTTCGGTCTGCTGGTCTATGGCGAGGCGAAAGCCCAGACCGAACTCGGCATTATCCTCAAACAAGGAATTAGACCACGCTACCCCGCGCCCCTGCGCATTAGCTTTCCACGGATGGGCAGGAGTATTGCCCGCGAAAATGGAAGAACACCCCGTGGCATTGGCAATTTGTAGCCGATCGCCAAAAAGCTGCGAAATCAGCTTGAGATAGGGGGCCTCGCCACAACCGCCGCAGGCCCCGCTGAACTCGAACAGGGGTTCAAGAAACTGCACGCCGCGCACATTGGCCGCATTGACCCGGCGGCGATCCATCTGAGGAATGGTTTCAAAAAACTGTATATTTTCTCGTTCTGTTTGCAAGATAGGCAGTTTTTCACCCATATTGATGGCACGGGTCTGCCCATCCTGTGCAATAGCGGGGCAGTTTTCCACACACACCCCACAACCCGTGCAGTCTTCCACATAGAATTGCAGGGTAAACAGGGAATCCGGGTAGCCTCGTGCATTGACCGGGGCTGACTTGAAACTGCCCGGCGCGTTTTCAAGCAGGGCGGCCTCATAGGTTTTGGCGCGAATAACGCTATGCGGGCAGACAATGCTGCACTGGCCACACTGGATACAGGTTTCGGGGTCCCAGAGCGGCACCTCCAGCGCGATATTGCGTTTTTCATACTGCGTGGTGCCACCGGGGAATGTTCCATCCACCGGCATGCGGCTGACGGGAATCATATCCCCCCGCCCGGCCATGATCTCGCCCGTAACCTCGCGCACGAAAGCCGGGGCATCTGCTGGCACGACTGGAGGCATGGCCACGGTGCCGGTTGCCTGCGCAGGCACCGACACGGCATGCAGTGCGGCCAGTGCGGCATCCACCGCCGCGTTGTTCAGTTCGACAATGCGCGGGCCCTTATCGCCGTAGGATTTCTGGATAAACGCCTTGATCTGGCGGATGGCCTCATCCGCTGGCAGCACATTGGAGAGATGGAAAAAGCAGGTTTGCAGAATGGTGTTGACCCGTGGGCCAAGCCCCACGCGCTGCGCCACGGCTGAGGCATCGATCACGTAAAACGATAGCCTGCGGGTTATGATCTGCTCCTGCACGCGGCGTGGCAGGCGGTCCCAGACCTCATCGGGGCCGTAGGGGCTATTGAGCAGGAAAATACCGCCTTCCTTCGCAGCCCCCAGCACATCGCGCCGGAACAGGAATTCGAACTTGTGGCAGGCCACGAAATCGGCATGCCGCACCAGATAGGGCGCGCGGATGGGGGCCGCGCCAAACCGCAGATGCGATGCGGTTTCCGCCCCGGATTTATGAGAGTCGTAATCAAAATAAGCCTGCGCGTAGCGGCCGGGCTGGTTGCCCAGAATTTCCACGCTGTTCTTGTTGGCCCCCACCGTGCCATCCGCACCCAGACCGAAAAACAGGCAGCGTGTCGTGCCTGCGGGCTCGATATCCAGCGTGTCGTCATAATCGAGGCTGGAATGTGACACATCATCCACCAACCCCACGGTAAAGTGGTTGCGCGGTTTGGGGCGGGCCAGCTCATCAAACACCGCGCGCGCCATACCGGGGTGGAAATCGCGCGAGGACAGCCCATACCGGCCACCGATCACGCGCGGCATGCGCTCCAGCCTGCCATCGGCCACGGCTTCGGCCAGCACGCTCAGCACATCGGCCAGCAGCGGTTCTGCTGGGGCTCCCGGCTCCTTGGTGCGGTCCAGAACAGCTATGGCCTTTACACCGGGGGGCAGGGCCGCCAGAAAATGCTCCGCCGAGAACGGACGGTACAGCAGCACCTGCAACGCCCCCAGCCGGGGCTGATCCGCCTTGCCCTGCGCGTTCAGCCACAGGGCGGTTTCGCGCACGACCTCCGCCCCCGAGCCCATGGACACCACAACATGCTCGGCATCCTGCGGGCCATCGTAGCGGAACAGGCTGTACTGCCGCCCGGTCAGGCCCGCAAAACGGTCCATGGCCTCCTGCACAATGGCGGGAGCCTTGGCGTAATAGGGGCTGACAGCCTCGCGGGTTTGGAAATACGTATCGGGGTTCTGCCATGTTCCCCGAATGAACGGATGATCCGGGCTGAGAGCGCGGGCACGGTGGGCATAAACAAGCTCATCGTCGATCATGGCGCGGATTGTCGCATCCGGCAGGATGGAGAGCGTGTTGTATTCGTGCGATGTGCGAAAACCATCGGTAAAATGGATAAAAGGCACACGGGCGCGCAGGGTGGCTGCCTGTGCGATAACGGCAAGGTCATGCCCTTCCTGCACGCTGGAGGCACCCAGCAGGGCAAAGCCTGTCTGGCGCACGGCCATGATATCCTGATGATCGCCAAAAATGGAGGAAGCCCCTGCCGCCAGCGCGCGCGCCGCTACATGAAAGACGGTGGAGGTGAGTTCCCCCGCGATCTTGTACATGTTAGGGATCATAAGCATGAGCCCCTGCGATGCGGTGAAGGTGGTTGTCAGCGCACCGCTTTGCACCGCCCCATGCACGCAGCCCGCCGCCCCGCCTTCGGCCTGCATTTCCTGCACGACCGGCACCGCCCCCCATAGATTAGCAATGCCCTGCGCCGCCCACACATCCGCCAGTTCCGCCATGGGAGAAGACGGGGTAATGGGAAAAATCGCGCAGACCTCGTTCACCCTGTAGGCGATATGGGCCACAGCCGTATTGCCGTCGATGGTGGTGGTTGTGCCGGTTTCGGCCTGTGCATCCGTAGCACTGGTAGGAGCTGCCGCGTTATCGGCGGCACTGGGCTGCGTTGAGCCGGGGGGGGGTGAAGCAGCGGAAGCCGCACTAGGGAGCGAGCCTGCCTGTGTGGTGTTGGTGTTCATCATCCCGCCCCCCATCATGCCCTGACCCTGAAACGTGCAGGAGCCAGTGGCTCGCCCAGACTGCCCACAGGCGCGGGCTGGTTCTGCGGTTCGGCCACCATGTCTATGGCGTGGCACGGGCATTGTTCCGCGCAGGCCGCACAGCCCGAGCACAGATCAAGCGATACCTCGTACCCCCGCCCCGGCCCCCGGCGCGTAATCGCCTGCTCGGGACAGGCGGCAAAACAGTTGTCGCACTCATAACAGTTTCCACAGGACAGGCAGCGCGCAGCCTCGCGCCGCGCCTGTGGTGCGTCAAGCCCGGCCACCACCTCGCTAAAATCCGTACGGGCGGCAAGGGGCTGTTCGGGCTGAGGGGTGCGGGTGGCATCCATGTAATCAGGCAGATGCAGCATCTCGAATGTCACCAGCGGTGGTGTGGGCGGATGCTCCCATGCCTGACCATGCAGATACGCATCAATTTCGCGGGCTGCCCGTTTGCCGTGGCCGGTGGCCGCTGTCATGGTACGTGCACCGCCGATGCAGTCTCCACCAGCGAAAATACCGGCATGCCCGGTCATGAAATGCCCGTTGACCACCACCGTATCGTCCTTGGCTATCGCCACATCCGGCAGGGCGGATAACAGGGAAAGATCCGCATGCTGGCCCACCGCCATAATGACGGCATCTGCCGCAACCTGCTCCGTAACACCCGTGGGGGTTACGGAACCATCCGGGTTCATCACGACTTTTTCGACCGTCAGCCCATCTGCGCCGAAATGCTCCGCAACACTGAGCCAGCGGATTTTCGTGCCTTCCACGCGGGCTTCCGCCGCTTCTGCTGGCAGGGCTTCCATATGGGCGGCGTCATAGCGGAACACCAGCACCGTCTCGCGCGCACCCAGCCGCCGGGCCGTGCGGGCGGCATCCATGGCCACGTTGCCACCACCAATCACCGCCACAACCCGGCCCATCAGGGGGCGCGCGCCCGAACTGACATCGTGCAACAGATCAATGGCGTTCAGCAGCCTGTGCCCATCCTCGACCGGCACATCCAGATGATTGGCAACCGAGGCCCCGACAGCCACAAAAGCAGCATCAAACCCGCCTTCCGCCATAGCCTGCGCCACATCGCGCACGCGGGTATTGCTGCGCAGGGTTACCCCCGGCATGGCCAGCACGCGCGACAGCTCCGCCCGCAGGGTCTCGCGCGCCAGCCGGTAGGCGGGAATGCCATGAGCCATCATGCCGCCGGGCTCCTCCGACGCATCGCGGATTTCCACCGCATGGCCTTTGCGCGCCAGATGATAGGCGCAGGCAATGCCCGCGGGCCCTGCCCCCACCACCAGAATTTTTTTGCCGCTGGGGGGGCTGCACGCCACCACCCAGCCTTTTTCCACCGCCAGATCGCCCAAAAACCGCTCTACCGCATGCACGGCCACGGGCTCATCGAGTTCGCCACGGTTGCAGGCCGTCTCGCACGGGTGGTAGCACGCGCGGCCATGCGTGGCGGGCAGCGGGTTTTCCTGTGTCAGCAGCCGCCATGCGGCTTCGTATTCGCCTGACTGGGCCAGCGCCAGCCAGCCCTGAATGTTCTCGCCCGCCGGACAGGCATTGTTGCACGGCGGCATGAACGACACATAGGCGGGATGCTGCCAGCGGCGGCTACCAACGCCACGCCGTGTGGTTTCCTGCATGATCTGGCCAAGATCGTGAAGTTTCAACGACATATGCGCTCCCCCGCCCTTACGTTCCTGTGGATTGTAAGCGGCATGCGTTAATTTCTCGACACTTACGTCAAAAATTTTTCCCGCTCAATGATCCAGATCATGAGTAAAAGGTTACCATAACGATAACAAAACACAGAAAACTACTTTCCAATACTATATTAATTAGCTTTAAACGTCTGTTATATATTTTTGACATAGGTATCACGAATATGCTAACCGCCCCCTCCGCCTGTTATGGGCCCTGATACAGGCTCCTGTCAGGCAAAGACCTACGCTGTTCCGCCATCACGACACCGGAAAGACGCAGAATGACCCATCTCCCCCGCCGCACGGCCTTTCTTTTCCCCTCTACCGAGAGCGCGTTGTGAAAAGGGCCGTTATCCG
This sequence comes from Acetobacter papayae, assembly GCF_047721125.1. Classification (NCBI taxonomy): domain Bacteria; kingdom Pseudomonadati; phylum Pseudomonadota; class Alphaproteobacteria; order Acetobacterales; family Acetobacteraceae; genus Acetobacter; species Acetobacter papayae. Next base: position 11,955 of record NZ_JBDNWF010000055.1, read on the forward strand.
CATTGCGGTGGTGGGGGGG
>NZ_JBDNWF010000056.1:0-8177 GCF_047721125.1 Acetobacter papayae
TTGCCGGATTTGCGTTCATACCCGCCCCCACCCGGCCCGAACGGGCGGGGCGTGGTATCCTTTTTGCCCCGTCGCGCACCGCCGGTCTGCCCGGCAACGGAAGAGGCAACCGGGTCAACAGGCAGGCCAAGCTGCGCGGCTTCAAGCCGCCGGATTTCATCACGCAGGCGGGCGGCGGTTTCAAACTCCAGATCAGCGGCAGCCTCACGCATGCGCTTTTCCAGTGCAGCCAGAGTCTGCGCGCCATCCTTGCCGACAAATTCGGTCTCGCCCGTTGCCTTGTCCGGCGTCACGGTCACGTAGTCCTGCTCGAACACCGAGCCGACAATATCGGTAATCTGCTTGCGCACACTCTGCGGGGTAATGCCGTGGGCCTCGTTCCAGGCCATCTGCTTTTCGCGGCGGCGGGCTGTTTCCTCTACCGCGTAGCTGAGCGAGTCCGTCATCTTGTCGGCATAGAGCAGCACCCGGCCATCCACATTACGGGCAGCACGGCCTATGGTCTGGATGAGCGATGTGCGTGAGCGCAGAAAGCCTTCCTTATCGGCATCAAGAATGGCCACCAGCGAACATTCGGGAATATCCAGCCCCTCACGCAGCAGGTTGATGCCAATCAGCACATCAAAAGCCCCCATGCGCAGATCACGGATAATCTCGATCCGCTCAAGCGTGTCGATATCCGAATGCAGATACCGCACCCGAATTCCCGCCTCGTTCATATAATCGGTCAGGTCTTCGGCCATGCGCTTGGTCAGGGTAGTGACCAGCACACGCCCACCCTTCTCGATGGTGGTACGGCATTCGGCCAGCAGGTCATCCACCTGATGTTCCACAGGGCGGATATCCGTCACGGGGTCGATCAGCCCCGTGGGGCGAATGACCTGCTCGGCAAACACGCCGCCCGTGCGCTCCATTTCCCACGGGCCGGGCGTTGCGCTGACAAACAGGGTCTGGGGGCGGAACGTATCCCACTCGGCAAAATTCAGTGGCCGGTTATCCAGACAGGAGGGCAGGCGGAACCCGAAATCCGAAAGGATGGATTTGCGCGCATGGTCTCCACGCTCCATGCCGCCTATCTGCGGCACGGTCACATGGCTTTCATCGACAATCAGCAGGGCGTCCTGCGGCAGGTATTCAAACAGGGTTGGCGGTGGATCACCCGGATTACGGCCCGACAGATAGCGTGAGTAATTTTCGATACCTTTGCACACGCCTGTTGTCTCAAGCATTTCAAGATCGAACAGGGAGCGCTGGTCCAGCCGTTCAGCCTCAAGCAGCTTGCCCGCTTTCGTAAACTGGTCGAGCCGCTCACGCAGTTCCTGCTTGATGCCAATAATCGCCTGATTGAGCGTTGGCCGGGGCGTTACGTAATGGCTGTTGGCATAAATGGTAACTTCCTGAAGATCGGCCGTTTTTTCCCCCGTTAGCGGGTCAAACTCGATAATGCCGTCCACCTCGTCGCCAAAAAGGGAAATACGCCAGGCACGGTCTTCGTTCTGCACGGGGAATACATCCACCGTCTCGCCACGGACCCGGAATGTGCCCCGGGTAAACGCGGCATCGTTCCGGCGGTATTGCAGTTCCACCAGACTACGCACCAGCTTGTCGCGATCTATCTCGCCCCCAAGTGCGAGCTTGACCACCATGCGCGCATAGGTTTCCACCGAGCCGATACCGTAAATGCACGAAACCGATGCAACGATAATCACATCATTACGCTCAAGCAGCGCCTGCGTGGCGGCATGGCGCATACGGTCGATCTGTTCGTTTATCTGGCTGTCTTTTTCAATATAGGTATCAGACCGGGGCACATAGGCCTCGGGCTGGTAATAGTCATAATAGCTGACAAAATATTCAACCGCGTTATGGGGGAAAAACTGCTTCATTTCCCCGTAAAGCTGGGCCGCGAGTGTTTTGTTGGGGGCAAGGATCAGGGTTGGTTTCTGGGTGGCCTCAATAACCTTGGCCATAGTGAACGTCTTGCCCGAGCCCGTAACCCCAAGCAGAACCTGATCGCGCTCACCGGCTTCCACACCGCTTACAAGCTCGGCAATGGCCTGCGGCTGATCGCCAGCGGGTTCATATTCGGACACAACCTCCATACGGCGCAGCTTGGGCCGGGGGGCCTGCTGTTCGGGCCGGAAGGTTACGGCGGGCAACTGGGCCGCACGCTCGCTCAGCGTGCCGCGCTTGCGACCGCGTGCGGGGGCAGATGATGATGTCGGTGGCAAGGGAGCATCCATGCCCCAAACATGGCCCTGCCCAGCCCTTTGTGCAAGGGAGGCCGGCCGCCCTCAGACACTGGCGTTACTGCTTACGCAAAGCGCCAGTGCAGGGCATGAAAAACCATGCGCGAAAGCGGCGTGTGGGAAAGCACAATCAGCACCATGCCCACCACAATCGCCACCCGGCTGCACGAGCGGGCGTAAAGCCCCAGCATTTCATCCCGGCTGGCCAGATCCAGAAAGGGGTCAAGCCCGCCATACCCGGCCTGTTCACGCTGGCGGCGATAGCGGACCAGAAACTCGGGGGGGAGGCCCACGCGTTCGAACTGTCTGGCGCTGTAGCGATCAAGCTCATCGCGCCGGTAACGTAACACGCCATCCTGATGCCTGACCGGGCGCGGGCCGCCCCCTATACGCTCCAGCAGCCATAGCCGCCGCGCCGGCACCCCCAGATACCCCGCAGCCTGCCTGCGCTCCAGAATCTGCTGGAGCGGGAAGGGGCAGACAGTCGCCTGCCCGGATACGGTATCCGAGGGGACGCGGGGATCTTTCATGACATGCCAGCTTGAAAAAAAAGAAAGGGCCAAGTCAATGCCTGTCTTGCCATTGCCGCCCTGTAACAGATGCACAGGCTGCATAGCCCCGAATACCCTGACACCCTGAGAGTAGCAGCCGCATCCCGCATGACCGGGTAGGTAGCGGCTACACCACCCCCTCACCCGGCAGGCTGATTGACCATTCACCGGGCAGGTCGCATCCTTAGGGCATGCAAACTGTTATTGCCCCTACCCTACCCCGTGTCGGTGTGCTGGCTGTTGTCCGGCATGAAGACAAATTTCTACTGGTCCGGCGTGGCCATATGCCCGATGCCGGATTGTGGGGTTTTCCCGGTGGCAAGGTAGAACCGGGAGAAACACTGTTGCAGGCTGCCCCGCGTGAGTTGGAGGAAGAAACAGCCCTGCGCGCCACAGGGCAGGCCGTTATCGATACATTCGAGTCGATCCGCCATGATGCACAGGGCGCGCTGGCGTTTCATTACGTCATTATCGCGGTGCGCTGCCTGCTTCCCGCCGGGCCATGCCCAAGCCCGCAGGCAGGCGATGACGCGCTGGAAGCCCGCTGGTTTTCCTATGCCGATATCAAGGCACTGGGGCCTTTGGCCTGCGAAAGACTGGAAACACTCGCCGCTCAAGTTCTGCGGGCAGAAGGGGTGGCGGTCAGCCCTTAAACCGCCATGCCCGCATTTAGTGGAAAATACGCCGGGTGTAGCGCTGGCCTGAACGCAGGCCACCGATCAGCCCCGCAAGCACCACCAGCGCATAAACCCCACCCATCACCGACATCGAAACCGGCAGGCCCGGTATCAGGTAGGTTGGGGAGTCACACGGTTTCTGTGGCCGCAACGGCATGGAAGCCAGACGCTCCGCCATAGTGCGCCCGCTTACATGCGGCGCATGACAGGCTGGCAACGGGCTGGGCCACCAGCCCCACTCCACCCCGGCATGACAGACTGTCAGCCCGAGCGAGCCGAGCATAAGCAGCACCCCGCACCACAGAAAAACCCGCCGCAAACCACCGGGCAGCACAGCAGCGGCAACCCCGGCCACCATCAGAATACGCCATGGCCAGCGTTCCAGCAGGCAGAGCTCGCAGGGCATAATGCCCAGCCCACGCTCGACCCACCACGCAAAGGCAAGCGCCACGCCCCCCGCCAGTATCATCAGCACGCCCGGCATCCGCCCGGTTCTGTCGCGGCTCATGTCATGCTCCCGCCTGTTGCTCCAGCCCATTGCCCTGTGTGGTCGTGGCCGGGCCTGCATCCTGCGCCCGCCCTCCTACCTTGGCAACTGGCCCCCGTATCAGGATTTTTTACGGCCTATCGCACGCCTGCCGCCCTAGGCGATCAGCCCCGCAAGCCATGTACGCAGCACGGCGGGGGTCGGGAAATCGACCGGAATACGAAAGCCTGCCCCGCCAGCAGCCTTGGCCACAGCCATGGCACTTTCGTCCGATGTATCATTGCCAATAACCACCGGCTTGCGGCCCAGAAAGGGCGGGCGCTGCATCAGCAACGAAACCGCATAACCCTTGTCCACCCCGGCAGGGCGGATTTCCCACGCCATGCGCCCGGCCACCAGCAGATAAGCCCCGGCCGATTCCCTGACCCATGCTGCCGCTGCGGCATGCAGGGTCTGGGCGGCTTCAGGCGCTGCACGGTAATGCAGGATAAACCCGCCCTCCGTATGTTCAAGCCTGACACCGGGCAGCGTGCCTACAAGGTCACGCGCCTGCACAAGCCAGACCTTTGGCAGTTCGGGCAGGGCCGTGCGTTCGATCGGCCCGCCCGGCCTGTGGCGCAGGGCAATGCCGCCTTCTCCCCCTACAGCGAAAGGCACATCGCCCAAAAATTCATCAAGCTGCTCAACCGTGCGGGATGAGACAATGGCCAGCGCATCGCCACAGGCAGCGCGCAGGCGGCGCAGCATGTCCACAAGGCCGGGCGGCAGCACTACGGGGTCTCCGGGGGCTGTATCCTCGACCAGCGTGCCGTCAAAATTCAGCAAAAACGCAGCCTGAGACAGCGGCGGGATAGGAAAACGGGCACTCTGCGCCCCATGAAAACCGAGCATGAAACACCTCTTTAGTGGCCTGTTTTTCGTATCCACACACAGTGACTGCATCAGCCGCCCTGATACCAACCTGAACCGGCGGGCATCAGGGCCGGGCGCGTATCAGTATGTATCGCCTATTTTCGGCTCCGCACTGCCACTCCGCCCCTGATCACCAGAGGAAAACGGAACAGGAGGCGGCAGCGGCGCCTGCGGGGAGACCACAGCCGGCGGGGCAGCAGGCGCGGAGGACGGAGCCGGTGCCGGTTGGGCGGTTCCGGGTGTCGGCTGCATGCCGGGGGGTGCAACGAGCATCTGCGTGCCATCCGCCGCCGGGGCCTCGCCCGGTGCGGGCTGCGGTGTGGCCGAAGGCAGAACTGGCACCACAGGTGTTGCCAACGGCAGGGGTGTGGGCGCGGTGTTCTGCCCTTCGCACCGGATCATCCGCACATCGTAAAGCGGGCTTTCAAACACGCCCAGCGCGGGCTCGGCCGCCAGCATCCAGCCATGAAACGCCACGCCATCGGGGTGGGTATCACGCAAGTCGAGCCATGCAGCGGCATCAGGCGCAAGCGTGGGCGGACGCGCCACACAACGAACAACCCCAATATCCAGATTTTTGTAATGGGCTGTCCCGCCAACCGGCACGGACAACACCTCCACATGGCTATCGAGCTTGTCCAGCACGCGCACGACCGCCACGGTCTTGCCCTGCCATGTATCCGCCGGATAAACGGCAGGAGGGGCCACGCCCACACCGGCGGCATGGCCCTGCCCCCCGGCAAGCCCGATTGCGCCCGCCAGCAGAACACCCATACCGGTTAGAACGCCACGCCCGGCTCCGGTTGCTTCACGCCCTTGCGGGCGGCCTGTCCGCATGGTCATGCGCCCATCCGCGGAGAGCGCAACGCCTGCACCAGTTCAGCAAGCCGCTCGCGCAGAACCTGTTCGCTTACACCCATCAGTACCGCATCCTCAAAGGCATCCGTCAGAACCTGCTGCACATCCTGCCAGTTTTCTTCCAGCACCCGGATTTTCTCCTGACACGAGACGGGCTGCCCGTCTTCCTGTGGCCAGATACGCAACGCTTCCATACTGCCTGTTTCCTGTATCAAATCCACAACCCTACCGGAGGGAGTACCTCAAGGCGCATCACCATGGCCGGAATCCGCATGCTCCGCCGGGGGCTTGCCGGTGCGGGTAAGGGTATCCGTCACGGAGAAAATGAACTTGCTCAGAAGCTGTTCCAGACTAATGGAACCCTGCGTCTGTGTCATGGTCGTGCCGGGGCTGAGAGTTTTGTCATCCCCCCCCGGAGACAGGGCGATGTATTTACCACCCAGCAGGCTGTCACTGGTGATAATGGCCGCCGTATCAGCCGACAGGTGCAGGTCGGGCCGGACGGTAAAAACCACATGCGCCTTGAAGGTCTGCGGGTTGACGCTTTCCGATACCACATGGCCGACCGTAACCCCGGCCAGCCGCACATCGGAGCCGATATCCAGCCCGTCTATATGGGAGAAGTCAGCGCCCAGTTGATAACCGTCGCCATTACTCTTGCGCCCCTCGCCCAGAACGGTCGCCACCAGCATGGCCGCCAGCGCGCACAGCACGACAGCCCCCGTTACAAGCTCGGCGATGTCGCGCCGCGATTTTTCCGCCATTGCAAAAGCCATGAACAGACCACACTCCCTGTTGGTGGCAACACCCTAGCAGGGAATGCGCGGCAAATCACGCCTTGGACGTGTCGCCCGGTGTCCATGCCTCGTAATCACCCGTTGCGGGCGGGTGTTTGCCGGTTACGTACAGGCTGCCCTGCGGGCGGTACGCTCCAGGGCCACCGGTCAGATTAGGCTGGTGGGGCAGTTGCCACGGCTTGCGCTCAGTAGCGGGAATCGGGGCTTCGAGCGTGTGGTGCAGCCACCCCCACCATTCTGGCGGCACGGCGGAGGGGTCTTCCCCCTTATGGTAGATCACCCAGCGCTCAGGGCGTTCAACCCCTCCGCCCAGGCGGGCGGGGCCGGTGGATTCATAATAGCAGCGGCCATCGGCGTCCTTGCCGATCAGCCGCCCTTTCCGGCGCGTATGCAGCCATGTTCCGAAATTTGCCATGGCACGCATGATAGGACTCCGGCGCGGCATCCGTCGATGGTTTTGTCGTCCATGCACCCATCACCTGTGCGAGACCGGACAGGCTGAAAAGTTATCCCCCATATCCTCGTTATAAAGAGTATCAATGCCGCTGGCAGGCCACCAAACCGGCTTACCTCCGCTACAGCCGGAGCGATAAACTGCCCAACATGACAACCGCCACACACCCCTGGAACGGTGTGCTGATGAGCACACTGGACGCCGCCGCCGACCCGGATGCGCCGCTCCGCCCCGTAACACTCCCTGCGGAGTGGGATACGGAGGCGGCTGCCGCTCTTGCACAGCTTGTACCGGGCGACGATCCGATCGACCTTCCCTCGCTGGCCGATGGCTGGACGCGCGTGTTCGCCCCGGACAGCGCCACGGCGCGTTCGCTGGTCTGGCTGCTGCTGACCCGACAGGCCGCGCCGACAGAAGCCGTATGGCGCTGCGCGTTTGACCGGCCGCCGGGCTTCATTATCAATCTGGCGGCGTTTGTCTCACCGGGGGAAGGCTTTGCGGCACGCACCTTTGTTGCGGCCCTGCGTCTGGTCTGTTCCGTACTGCGCCATACGGCGGAAAGCACCGCCAGCCTGCGCAATGGCGAGTTGCCCCTGCCCGACCTGTTCGCCTCCTCCGCCACAGCGGCCCCCGGCCAACCCGCCACACTGGCAGAGGCACCGCCTCTGGTCGCGGGTGATATCCTGCTGACCAATCTCGACGCCTGTCTGGCCGGTGTGGGGCTGGACTATGATAGTGAGGACGGACGGGCGGCTGCCTGCGCCATCGCGGCACTGGCCACCCTGACCGCCCATGCCGGACGCGGCCCCGAAACACTCCCCCTGCCGCCGGTGCGCACCGTGCTGCCCGGTCTGGGCGAAACCCTGCGCGCTGTCTGGGCCGAGGCGGCGGTGGAAACCGATGCCCCGCTGGCCCCGGTAGAGACAGGTTTTTCCGCCTCCAACCCGGTAGATGGCCTGCTGGGGGCGGAAGCCTGCGGGCTGGCTCCGGTGTTTTCCATGCTGCGACCTGATGGCCGTCTGGCCACCAGCACCCGCCAGAGGCTGGAAGCACGCGGCTTTACCACCGAAACCGCGCTGGCAGCCTCCCTCGCGGGTGAAACCGTGCTTCCCCTGCCCGGATCAGGCGCGCATCTGGCCATGTATCGTGCGCTGACCGGCTTTGTGGACCGTATGCCCGCCCGCCCCGAAGC
>NZ_JBDNWF010000057.1:0-7781 GCF_047721125.1 Acetobacter papayae
TAAAATTCCTTTAACATTTGATTATAACCAGAAAAAACGGCCCAATTTTTTTTATTACTTTATAAGTTGTTTTTCCTTTTGACCCTTCCATATAAGAAATCTCGTCTTCTACCGTTTTAGATAGAGAAGTCTCTGACTGTCCGTTGTCATTTCCCAGCCCTACAACATTATTACGAGCAAAAACCGTTAGTTTACCACCATCTGTAGCTAAAAATTGCTGCCCGTCACCACTATCAGGCTCACCTTGAGGCTTTAACAATCGGGATGGATAACAAATCTGATATTGGTAGCGAGAATTGACATAATTTTCCCAACCGTCATCCATATGTTTAGGTGCGGCAGAGACTGTCTGAGATATTTGAAGGAGCATAAAAAACAGAAAGAGAGAAGATGCCTTCTTTCTAAAGAACGTCATACTATGCTTCCAATCGTCCAGAAAATTATATGAGATCATAAAATCGCTCATCGCAGCTTATTATATTCCGCGAACAGCATTCATAAGATCAATATATAAGATACGATGCCAACCAATTGCTGGTTACAGCTCCTAATACGTTCCAACCAATGATCAGCCCATTTCCATCACAGACCGCTCTTTCCACTGGGCAGAAAAGCAACAACATGACAATCAACTCTCTCTTTCCATGTTGAGACTGTAACCCTTCCGGAAATATCCCCTTTCAGACCTGTAATATAAAAAAGCCCCGGCGCGAAAAACTTCGCGCCGGGGCTTATTGTCGCATTACCCACGCAAGGCAGGTAGCGCGTATCTAGCTTACAGCTTGCGTTCGAGCTGCAGTTCCTTGATCCGCCCGATAGCTTTGGCCGGGTTCAAGCCTTTGGGGCAGGTCTGGGTGCAGTTCATGATCGTGCGGCAGGCATAGAGCTTGAACGTATCGTCAAGCGCATCCAGTCGGCTGCCGGTGTTCTCGTCGCGGCTATCGGCAATCCAGCGATAGGCGGCCAGCAGCACGGCCGGGCCCAGATATTTATCGCCATTCCACCAGTAAGACGGGCAGGAGGTGGTGCAGCAGAAGCACAGAATGCATTCCCACATCCCATCGAGCTTGCTGCGTTCCTCAATGCTCTGGCGGCGCTCGCCATCGGGCGGCGGGGCGCTGTCAGCCTGCATCCAGGGCTGGATGGAGCGAAGCTGTGCGTAAGCCCCGTCCAGATTGGACACCAGATCCTTGACGATAGGCATATGGGGCAGCGGATAAATCCGCACATCGCCCTTGATGTCCTTGATCGGCTTGAGGCAGGCCAGAGTGTTTTCGCCATCGATATTCATGGCGCACGAGCCACAGATCCCCTCTCGGCAGGAGCGCCGGAAGGTCAGTGTGGGGTCCACCTCGTTCTTGATATGGATAATGGCATCGAGCACCATCGGCCCGAATGTATCCAGATCAAGTTCATAGGTGTCGATCACCGGGTTTTTGCCGTCATCCGGCGACCAGCGATAAATCTTGAATGACTTGACGTTTTTCGCGCCCGCCGGTGCGGGAAAGGTCTTGCCTGTCCCGACGGTGCTGTTGCGCGGCAGTCTGAGTTCGACCATGTTCGCCTCCCTTTGCCCTGCGGATCAGTAAACGCGCTTTTTGGGCGGGAAAACCTCGACCTCATCGGTCAGGGTCTTCATATGTACCGGACGGTATGTGAGTTTCACGCCGCCTTTTTCGTCCAGCCAGGACACGGAATGCTTGAGCCATTCCTTGTCATCACGATCAGGGAAATCGTCACGGGCATGGGCACCACGGCTTTCGTGCCGCGCCAGACCGCTTTCCAGCGTGGCGGTGGCATTGGCCAGCAGGTTTTCGAATTCCAGCGCTTCCATCAGATCCGAGTTCCAGATCAGTGAGGAATCCGCTACCGAAATATCGCCAACGCCGCCCCAGATTTCGTGAATCTTGTCCACGCCTTCCTGAAGGCTTTCCTGCGTGCGGAACACGGCTGCATGCGTCTGCATGTCGCGCTGGAGGCGCTCACGCATGGCCGCAACGCGCGTGCCGCCCTTGGCGTAACGCAGCTTGTCCAGACGATCGAGCGCGAACTCACCAGCCCCGGCGGGCAGCGGCCGCGTGAAGTCGGTCGGCTTGACCACCTCGGCAGCGCGGCGGGCCGCCGCACGACCGAACACGATCAGATCCAGCAGCGAGTTGGTGCCGAGGCGGTTCGCCCCATGCACGGACACGCAGGCGGCCTCGCCCACAGCCATCAGACCCGGCACCACGGCATCGGGGTTATCAGCCGTGGGGCGCACGACCTCACCATGAATATTGGTGGGGATACCGCCCATGTTGTAATGCACGGTCGGCAGCACGGGCACGGGTTCCTTGGTCACGTCCACACCCGCAAAGATGCGCGACGTTTCCAGAATACCCGGCAGGCGTTCATGCAGCAGGTCGGAGCCCAGATGCTCCAGATGCATCATGATATGGTCCTTTTTGGGACCACAGCCACGGCCTTCCTTGATTTCGATCGTCATCGCGCGGGACACGACATCGCGCGAGGCCAGATCCTTGGCGGTGGGGGCATAGCGTTCCATGAAACGCTCGCCCTCGGAGTTGGTGAGGTAACCGCCTTCACCACGGCAGCCTTCGGTCAGCAGGCAGCCCGCGGGGTAAATACCCGTGGGGTGGAACTGCACGAACTCCATATCCTGCGTGGGCAGGCCCGCACGCATGACCATGCCGTTGCCATCGCCCGTACAGGTGTGGGCGGAGGTGCAGGACTGGTAAGCACGGCCGTAACCACCCGTGGCCAGCACAACCATTTTCGCATTGAAGCGATGGATGGTGCCGTCATCCTGACACCATGCCATGACACCGCGGCAAGCACCTTCGTCATCCATGATCAGGTCAATGCCGAAATATTCGACAAAGAATTCCACGTTATGCTTGAGGCACTGCTGGTACAGCGTGTGCAGAATGGCATGGCCCGTGCGGTCGGCAGCAGCGCAGGCGCGCGGCACGGGGGCCTTGCCGTATTCGCTCATATGGCCACCGAAGGGACGCTGGTAAATGCGGCCATCTTCCGTGCGTGAGAACGGCACGCCAAAATGTTCGAGTTCCTGCACGGACGGCACGGCCTCACGGCACATGAACTCGATGGCGTCCTGATCGCCCAGCCAGTCCGACCCCTTTACGGTGTCGTACATGTGCCAGCGCCAGTTGTCCTCGGCCATGTTGCCCAGAGAGGCACCAATACCACCCTGTGCGGCCACGGTATGGCTACGTGTGGGAAAAACCTTGGTGACACAGGCAGTTTTCAGGCCTGCGGCCCCCATGCCCAGTGTTGCGCGCAGGCCGGAACCACCCGCCCCAACGACCACGACATCATAGGCGTGATCTACAATCCGGTAAGCTCCCCTGGAAGGAGAGGAATTGGCATTCATCGTGACGGCGCTCCCATGTGCGTTAGGCCTGTCAGTCCGTTCAGGTTCATGCCGCACCGGGCTGTCACAGCCGGGCGGCGCAGGATTTCAGTGCAGCAGCAAAGGGCCGGGCTATTTGCCCGAACTGCCGCCAGCCACCAGTTTGATGACGGCGAACACACCCAAAAGCCCCAGCAGGGATGTAATGATCTTGACCGCGAGACGGGTCGGCAGATGCGCCTTGCCGTGCACGTAGTCATCCACGATCACCTGCAGGCCTACCTGCGCATGGTAGAAGGTGGTGATAATGACCGCTGCCAGCATGGTGGCGTTGCAGGGCTTTGCACCCCACCGGGCCACTTCGGCGTGATCTGCCCCACCAAGGCGGAACATCTGCACCACAAACCACGTTGAAAGCGGCAGGAGCGATGCGGCGGAAGCGCGTTCCGCCCACCAGTGCGCCGTGCCGGACTGACCGGCCCCAAGGCCGCGCGCGCGGCCAAGCTGCGAGCGCATGACCTCGATATGAGGCGTGGATGTATTCATATCAGGACACCTTCCCTGCTTTGGCGCGGGCGTGCCTGCGGCGGCCAGCGACACACAGCAGAGCAATACCGAGCACAGCGCTCACGCCTGCCGTCACCTTGACGGCAACAGGGCCGTCCTTGTTCAGCTCTTCCTTGTCGTAGCGGTAACCCGCATCCCAGATCAGATGGCGGAGGCCGCCAACCGTGTGGTACACGACCGAACCGAGCCAGCCGAGCAGCACAAGCTGCCCCAGCGGGTTGCCCGTAACCTTGCGCGCCGTGTTGAACGCCTTCGGCCCTTTGGCCGCGGCCCCCAGCCAGAACACGCCCAGAGCGGCCCCGCCTGTAGCGATCACGCCGGTAATCCGGTTCGATATGGAAAGAACCATGGAAAGCCGGTAGCGGTAGACTTGCAGATGTGGCGACATGGGTCGCTCGATCAGCGTTCCGTCGCTTCGGCTTCCTACATAGAGGGCCTTGCGGATATCCTGCATTGGTGCCTGTACCCCGTCTCTATCCCGCCGCTGGATCGGAGCCCAGCGGGCTTGCATCGTTTTGTCCTACGCCCCGCACCTTGGAGCGGTCAATTGAACCGCTCAACACGAGACCGAGAGGCACGGGATTCTCACTCAGCCGTGTGATCCACACGACCTGTCAGCCCGTTTGTGCGCCTGTTAAGCCCTATGTCGCGCAGCCGCGTGGCCAATGGCCACGCGGACTCCGCAACACGGCCTCATCAGGCATGCACGGGCAGCAGGTCGAGAGCGATCATGGTTTCGGCAATCTGCACAGCATTCAGGGCAGCGCCCTTGCGCAGGTTGTCAGACACGCACCAGAACGCCAGACCGTTGGGCACGGTGGGGTCCACACGCAGGCGCGAGACATAGGTTGCATCCTCACCAACACATTCGATGGGGGTGACGTAACCGCCGTCTTCACGCTTATCGAGCACCACTACGCCTTCAGCCTCACGCAGGGCTTCATACGCACGGGCAAGGTCTACCGGTTCGGCAAACTCGGCCACAACGGACTCGGAATGACCGATAAACACCGGCACGCGCACGCAGGTGGCGATAACTTCCACTTCCGGGTCGAGGATTTTCTTGGTCTCGACTCGCATCTTCCATTCTTCCTTGGTCGCGCCGTCATCCATGAAACGGTCGATCTGGGGAATGCAGTTGAACGCGATCTGCTTCTGGAACTGTTCCACCTTGGGCGGATCGTTCACGAACGTGCCGCGTGTCTGGGCGAACAGTTCGTCCATGCCATCCTTACCAGCGCCGGACACCGCCTGATAGGTGGACACCACAACGCGCTTGAGCGTGAACAGGTCATGCAGCGGCTTGAGCGCCACCACCATCTGAATGGTGGAGCAGTTGGGATTGGCGATAATGTTGCGCTTGATGGACTTGAGCGCGTTGGGGTTCACTTCCGGCACCACCAGCGGCACATCGGGTTCCATGCGGAAATGCGAGGTGTTGTCGATCACCACGCAGCCAGCCTTGGCGGCAATAGGCGCATATTTGGCGGAAACGGACCCACCGGGCGAGAACAGCCCGATATCCCAGCCGGTGAAATCAAAGGTTTCGAGGTTCTGCACCTTGAGCGTGCGGTTGCCGAACGAGACCTCGCGCCCAGCAGAACGCGGGGAGGCCAGCGCAACAATATCATCAACCGGAAATTCCCGCTCGGCCAGCGTCTTGAGAATTTCCCGCCCGACGGCACCCGTTGCGCCTACAACAGCGACCCGATAACCCATGATTCACCTTTTAACGTCTGTAACGACCGACCCCTGCGCCAGCCTCTTGCGGGCGAGATTCTAGACCATTCCCCGCAGGAATGGAATTGGCAGGACAAAAGCCGTGAAAAGGTGAGGGCTGGCGGCGCTCAGCCCTGCGGCGCGATCTGGGCGAAAGCCCAGTCCAGCCAAGGCAGCAGCGCGCTGACATCCGCCGCCTCAACCGTAGCACCACCCCAGATCCGCAGGCCCGTGGGGGCATCGCGGTAGCTGGCAAGGTCAAAGCCCACGCCTTCGGTTTCCAGCAGGGCCAGCATGGCTTTGAGCGCCTTGCCCTGCGCTGCGGCATCAAGGGCTGTAAACCACGGTGCGATAATCCGCAGGCAGATAGCCGTAGAGGAACGCTCCGCAGGATTCCGGGCCAGAAATTCAACCCAGTCGGTTTTTTCCACCCACTCGCTCACCACCGCAAGGCTGGCCTGACTGCGAGCCTTCAGCGCTTCAAGCCCGCCGATGGACTCCGCCCAGATCAGGCCGTCCAGCGCATCTTCCACGCACAGCATGGATGGGGTGTTGATGGTATCACCCCGGAAAATGCCCTCGATCAGCGCGCCCTTGGAGGTCATGCGGAAAATCTTGGGCAGGGCACGCGGGGCCTTGTAGCTTTCAAGCCGTGCCACAGCGCGGGGGGAAAGGGCGATCATGCCATGGGCTGCCTCTCCGCCCAGTGCTTTCTGCCACGACCATGTCACCACATCCAGCCGGTCCCATGGCAGGTCCATGGCGAACGCCGCCGATGTGGCATCGCAGATCACAAGTCCGTCATGCTCGGCGGGGATGGCCTCTGCGCCGGGCAAGCGCACACCGGAGGTCGTGCCGTTCCAGGCCAGCACCACATCATGCGCCCAGTTCACCTGTGCCAGATCGGGCAGGCTGCCATAGTCGGCCTTGAGCACGCGCGTGCCTTCAAGCGCGAGCTGGGCCGTGATGTCCTGCGCCCACAGGGCAGAAAAACTCTCAAACGCCAGCACATCCACCGGGCGTTCACCCAGCAGCGACCACAGCGCCATTTCCATCGCCCCCGTATCGGAGGCGGGCACAATGCCCACATGCCAGTCCTGCGGCACGCCCAGCACCCGGCGCGAACGCACGATAACATCGTTCAGCCGTGCGCGGCCTTCGGGCGAGCGGTGCGAACGGCCCACCAGCGCGCCAGACAGCGCGCCCACAGTCCAGCCGGGGCGCTTGGCGCACGGACCAGACGAAAAGCACGGATTAAGCGGCCGGACGGATGGACGGGACAGCACGGAGGGAGAAAGCGCGTTCATAAGTCTGGCCGAATTTCAAACAGAAAGGAAAATTTGGTACGAGAGAGGGGATTCGAACCCCTATGCCTTTCGGCGGTCGATTTTGAGTCGACTACGTCTACCGTTCCGTCACTCTCGCAAGGTGAAGTGGCTCCTGTCCTACCAGCAAAACAGCCTGTGGAAAAGAGCGCGCAGGATACCACCACCGTGTTCGCCTTTTTTCCGACATAACAACAGGCAATGGTAGCACCTACACGAGGGGTTTTTACCCCCCGCGAACGACATATATGACGCGAAGGCGATATTCATGACCATGTCAAAAATGTTTCTGGCGCTGCCCCTGATGACAGGGTTGGTCGCGGCCGGGGTTCCGGCACTGGCCCATGCGCAGGACAGCGCGCCAGCCGCCACCACGCACGGCACTGCCGCCGGAACAGCAGGCATGTCCGACACCATGCATGGCCCCATGCACGACATGATGCACGGCCCCCATGATGGCCCCCACGGCCCCATGCATTGTGGCCCCGGCAGCCCGTTCATGCATCTTGACGGCATCAAGCTGAGTGCCGACCAGAAAAAGAAGCTCCATGCCATCATGGAAGCAAACCGCCCGGCCGACCCCAAAGCCGCCATGGAGCAGATGCACGGCCTGCACAAGCAGATCCGCACCCTGCTGACCTCGCCCGGCCCGGTGGACAAGGCCCAGTTGCAGGAACTGGAGCAGCAGCTTGCCTCGCTTGAAAACCAGCGCGTGCTCAAGCACCTGCAGATTGACGTACAGATTCACGATCTGCTGACAGCCGATCAACTCAAGGAACTGGCGGCCCGCCCCGACA
>NZ_JBDNWF010000058.1:0-7004 GCF_047721125.1 Acetobacter papayae
GCCATAGCCCCCACCCAGTACGATGAAAACGGCACCATGCTGCAAGGGATCGTTCATGACCCCACGGCCCGCCGCATGGGAGGCGTTGCCGGGCATGCAGGATTATTTTCCTGCGCACAGGACATGGCCCGCTACACTCAGGCGCTTCTCGACAAACGCGCAGGGCTTACAAGTCCTTTTCCATTACAGACCCGCACGCTGCGCCTGATGTCCACCCCGCAACAGCCTCCGGGCAAGACAGACCTGCGGGGACTGGGGTGGGATATTGCCACACATTACTCAACGCCCCGTGGCGATTATTTTCCAAAAAATTCATTTGGGCATACAGGCTTTACCGGCACATCCCTCTGGATGGTTCCTGACACACGCAGCTTTGTTCTAATCCTGACCAACCGCGTGCACCCACGCGGCGGGCAATCCATTGTTGCCCTGCGGCACGATATCGCCACAGCCGCGGCTCTGGCCTTGCATGACGGCACAGTAGCCCCGACACCCGTTGCTCAGCCCTCCCAACCGGGTCTGCCACAAAAGTAACGGACAGCCTTTTCAGGCCATGGCCTGCGTTACTCTTTGATGGAACAAGCCATTTCCGCACGCCCGTTTAAGCGCCTTGACTCTTGCCTTGTGCAAGGTGAGGCGATTTTTAGGGGAACCGCAAAGAAATCGTTACCCTATAAAACTGTCTATTTTTTCTATTGAAAAAACCTTTAATTCCGCGATTTGTTCTTAACGGTAACCCCAGTGTGTTATTCCTGCACCACCCTGTGTCCATATTCATTCATATATAGGTTTATGCCCCAACAGATATAGACAAGCCGCCCCCCTGCCCGGCAGAAGAGGCGCACCATCACCTTTCAGAGGCAAACCACCATGTTTATGCCCAGCCGCCACCAGCTTCTTTTTGCCTCTGCAGCATTCAGCACTTTTTTTCTGACAACAGCAGTACAAGCCGCACCCTCCACACAGCAACCCGCTGTGAAAAATACTGCTGCCAGCAAAACTGAAACAAAAATCCAGAACGCCCCGGCATCCTCCACCACCGCCCCCATTGCCGGCATTCTCGATGGCTCAAACGGCGAGACCATCAATGTCCATGGCCACCATGCAGCGGACGGCACGGGCGCCAAATACATGAACAAGATCGTCTATCTCGGCCCATTGGGTAACCGGGATACGCTGGATACGCCCTATTCTGTCATGGGGGTTCCGCATGATGTTGTGATCAACCAGCAGCTCCGCAACATCAATGACATGGCGCAGTATCTGCCATCAGTACAGCTTGAAATCCGTGGCGACCCCAACACAGCGCGCCCGCAGTCCCGCGGGTTTGAGGCTGACGTGGTCTCCAACTCCCGGCTGGACGGGCTGAATGTCGTATCCACCACCCCCTACCCGGCGGAATGGGTGGATAACCTTCAGGTTCTTAACGGGCTGGCGGGCTCCCTGTATGGCCCCCAGAACCCGGCCGGTGTGTTTGAATATACGCTCAAACGCCCGACAGACCGCCGTACAGAGCGCCTTTCTGTTGGTGTGGATTCCATTGGCACCCCCACGGTCAACGGTGATATTTCCGGCCGTATCGGCAAAAATGGCTGGTTCGGCTACCGCCTGAACATGCTCCATGCCGATGGCACGGCCTATACGGAAGGAAGCTGGATCCGCCGTGAAATGGTGAGTGCGGATTTTGACATCCATCTGGACGATAAAACCGTTATCGAACTCGATGCCAGCCACTACACCTATGCCGCGCGCGGTCTGGCTCCGGGCTTTGGTATTTCCAGCAATACCGCCGTTACCAGCATACCCGAGGCCCCCGACCTGAGTAAGCCCTATCTGGGGCAGGACTGGAGTGGCTACAACATGGAAACCAATACATTCCTTGCCAAGATAAAGCATCAGATCAACAAGGACTGGAGCTTTACACTGGGTGGACTGTATCAGGACGCCATCCGCCAGTCATTCTCTTCCACCAACACACTCATCAACAATGCCGGTGATTATACCCAGACAGTAACAGCAGCCGCCACTGCGGATGACTTCCGCACCGGCAGCAACATGGCGTATTTCAACGGTCGGGTTTACACAGGCCCCATCAAGCATGATCTGGTCATTGGCACCAACGGTTACATCATGGGCACCTACAACCCGACAACCGCAGGCACGACACAGAATACCATAACCAGCGCCGACCCCGCGAACATGTACAACCCCCGCAAGGTTGATGGCACGCAGCCCTATTACCATGGCCGCTGGCAGTCTGGCGTTGTGTCCAGCCAGTCCTTCATCGTGGGTGATACGATGACCTTCAACAAACACTGGGCCATTATGGGAACATTTGCGTGGAGCTGGATAGACCAGAAAAGCGCACGCAATTACAAAAGCGCTCTGACTGAGGTAAACCCGGCCCCTCCGGCGGCGGCTTTCAGCCCCACTGCCAGCCTGCTGTACAAGCCCACTGACAATCAGACCCTTTATTTTACCTATGCCCGCTCCGTACAGGCAGGCCCCGTGGCCAATGCTTCCAACACCAATGCCTATCAGGCACTCCCGGTAGCGCGCCCTGAGGAATATGAAGTCGGCTACAAACTCCGCTACGGGAAAATGCAGTTCAATGTTGCTGCTTTCCGCATGACATCACAATACGCCGGTAACTTCTGTTCGACAGGCACCACCTGCACAAAACAGACATATGGCTATATCGGCACCCAGCGCAATTACGGTGTCGAAGCACAGATTTCCGGCGAAGTGCTGCCGAACCTGTCTGTTCTGGCAGGCATGACCTGGCTGGACGCGGAACTGGTGGGAAGCCAGACAGCCCAATACAACAACAAGGAAATTGTTGGGGTAGCCCCAATACAGGCCAACCTGCTGCTCGACTATCGCCTGCCGTCCTCGCTCGGGCCGCTTGCCTCTGGCTGGGCGTTCAATGCCAATGTTCATTATGTGGGTGACCGCGCCGCAAACCTGACCAATACCCTGCATGTCGGTTCCTACACCACGCTGGATCTAGGCACGCGGTATGGCTTTCATGTTTACCGCTTTCCGTGGGTTGTCCGTTTTGGGGTGAGCAACGCCACAAACGAGCGCTACTGGGCTTCGGTCTATACAGGTTCACCGGGGGCCACCAGCAATGCGGCGGAAAGCCTCTATGCCGGTCTGCCCCGTGTCTACCACTTCACCTTTTCCGCAGAGTTCTAACCACCACGCCGGGGTGCCCTGTGGGCGCCCCCGGCCCTGTGCTGTGGCCCCAGAGCACATTGATCGTATACAGAGCAACGCACCGCAGTTCGTTCAGTCTGTAGACGCATTTTTTCCTGATACCTGTTTTTCGCCAAAACACCGGTTTGTATAAGGTTGCAGCCTTGACGCGGCCTGCGCCAGCGCTCAAGGAGAAAGCCACATCTGATAAAAGATACGGCACGCACCGATCAGGACAGACAGACATGGTGAGCAAGACAACCGGGCAGAATACCTCTGCGGCCCCGACACGGCGCAAGCGCCGCGCACCGGAAGAATCCATCGCCCTGCTGACGACGGAATCTCTCGACCTGTTCGCCCGAAACAATTATTCATCCGTTACGATCAAGGATATATCCCGCTCGACGGGCATCAATTCCGGGCTGATCTATTATTACTTCAACAACAAGTCCGACCTGTTCCTCAAAACCGTGGAAAAAGCCACACAGGAAGCGCTCAGGACTTTTGAAGAAGCCAGCCGGGACAACAAGACCCCGACCGATACCATTACAGGGTGGATACAGGTACACGCCACCCACTACATCATGCTGCAAAAGCTGGCCAAGGTCAGTCTGGACTATGCCACCACGCATGAGCGTGAAGACAGGCTGGACCAAGCCATACAGCGTTTTTATCAAAAAGAGTTCGAGATACTCGACAGCGCAATCGAGGCGGGCATGGAAAGCGGCGAATTCCGCCGTGTGGAAGCACGCCAGATTTCCATCTTCATTTCCACCTTTCTGGATGGCTGTCTTTTCCGTTCCTTCATGTTCCCCGATTTTGATTACAGACAGTCCATCGATGATCTGGTGGATATCATCCTCAGCCATCTCAAGGCCTGAGACCGCACACAGCCGGACAAAAGAAAACGGCGCGCACCACAAGGATGCGCGCCGCCCTTTGGGCGCTGACTGGCAGCGCCCGGCCTGAAAAACCGGCTTAGAACATCGAAGCGTAGCGCTCGATTTCCCACGGTGAGATGCTCAGGTGGTAGCTGTTCCACTCTTCGAGCTTGTAGCGCACAAATTCCGCCTTGAGGCTGGCACCCAGAACGCTTTCAACAAACGGGTCTTCCTCGAACGCAGCCACGGCTTCCTGCAGGGTCTGCGGCAGGAACTCGATCCCACGGTCGGCCCGCTCCTGTTCGGAAATTTCGTACAGGTTGTCTTCGTTGGGGGCACCGGGGTCGAGCTTTTCGCGAATACCTTCCAGACCCGCTGCCAGCACCAGAGCCGCTGCCAGATACGGGTTGACCGCACCATCGGCATTACGGGATTCGCAACGTCCGCCACCAGCCGGCACGCGCACCGAGTTGGTACGGTTGTTGGACCCATAAGAGTTGAACACCGGTGCCCATGAGAAGTAGCTCATGGCCCCACGACGAACCAGACGCTTGTAGCTGTTGACCGTAGGCGCAAAAGCCGCGCACAGCGCACGCCCATGCTTGAGAATACCACCGATGAAGTAATAGCCAAGCTGGGTCAGGCCGATACCGCGCGGATCTTCCTCCGGGCTGCACTGGAAGAGGTTCTGCCCGGTTTTGAGATCAGCCAGCGACATGTTGAAATGCGCGCCATTACCGGTTTTATCGGCAAAGGGCTTGGGCATCATGGTAGCGATCAGCCCTTCTTCCTTGGCGTAATGCTTGGCCATGAAGCGGAAGAAGGTTAGACGGTCGCAGGTGGTCAGGGCATCGGCATAGTTGAAGTCGAACTCGAACTGGCCGTTCGCATCTTCATGATCGAAGGAATACAGGTCCCAGCCCAGCGAATTAATGCAGGAGGCCACCTTGTCCAGCCAGCCGAAGCTGTTCACAAAACCCTGCACATCATAACAGGGTTTCACCAGATTATCCGTCGGGTCAGACGGCACCAGAGAGCCATCGGCCTGCGGCTTGAGCAGGAAAACTTCGCATTCGATCCCGAGATTGAACTCAAAACCCATGCTGCGTGCGATTTCGATCTGGTTCTTCAGCGCCACACGGGTGCTCAGCGGGTAAGGCTGCCCCTTGAAGGACAGGTCCGACGGAATCCAGGCCAGAGCGGGTTCCCACGGCAACTGCACGATATGGGAAAGATCGGGAATGGAAACCAGTTCATCTTCATTGGGCTTCTGGCCCAGACCATCGAGCGCGTAGCCGGTATAGCGTTCGGAGCCTGCCGCCATGTGCGCCAGATGATCCACCGGCACAACCTTGCCCTTCTGCACCCCGTGAATATCAACATATGCGCCGATGCAGTATTTGATGCCGCGTTCGGACATATCGGCCATCAGGCTTTTGATGTCCTGACCGCTGGAATCCACCATCCATTGCTTTGACACTGTCTTTTCTCCGTTGTTGTGCCGCTCTGCTGCTTTCTGCACGAACCGCCGTTTCTGTTTCTTGCATATCAATTAATTAAACGTTTAATCAATAAGAAACGACGATTCACGCGCAGAATTTTACAAGCCTTTGTTTTAAAACTGTTTTTACCCTTTGACGGTGCCCGTTTCGCTCGATTCTCCTGCCAGCAGGCTGGCCACAGCACGGGCTAGCGGCCCCGTGGCCTCATCAAACCGCCCCGGCGCACCCGCGCAATGCCCGTAACGGGTAACCAGAGGCCACACATCCGCCTGCGCGATCCAAGCAGCCTCCATCCTCACCTCCGATTCAATGAAATAGGCATCATTAACCGAAGGCAAAAGCAGCACGCGGGCGGTGATATCTGCCAGATCCAGCACATCATCACCCGGCCCATGCCGGAAAGAGGAAGATTTCCATGTGCGCAGAACCGCCAGAAGATCAGCCGCATTCTGCTCCAGATGATCTTCCTCCCAATAGTTCAGAAAGCTCTCCAGCGTATGGTAACCCAGTTCCCGATAACCATGTGTGCGGAAAAAGTCGGGGGAATACGCCCAGCCGCAATAACTGCGCGCAAATGCCTTCACGCTCGCCACAGGGGGGGCGGCAAACCCGCCTTTGGCATAGCCTGCATCCGCCGTCAGGATACTTTCCATACCTTCGAGAAAAACCTTGTTCTGTGGCCAGCAATTTGCCGTGGCACAGGTCGCCAGCACCCGACTGACCGCCTGCGGATACATGGCCGCCCAGTAAAGGGCCTGCATGCCCCCCAAAGACCACCCGGCCACCAGAGGCAGGTTTTCTACCCCGAACTGCTCACGCAGCATCCGACGCTGGCAACGCACGTTGTCACGCATATCCACCAGCGGGAAAACACCCCCGCCATACGTGCTGGGCGATGTGGATTCGCCAGCACCCAGCAGGCCGGGCGTAATAACGCAGTAACGATCCGTGTCAAACACGTTGCCCGGCCCGATCAGCGGGGCATAAGACCCGGTGCTGCCGCCATAATAAGCGGGCACCAGAATACAATTATTCGCCCTGTCTGACAGGGTGCCCCACATCCGCCATGCCAGTCGCGTATCGTGCAGGGTCTGCCCGCTGGCAAGCCTGACATCGCCACAGGAAAAATATCCGCTTTGCATTCTTTCCCGTTCCCCCGGCTTTGTGTGCTGTATTGTCTGATTACGCCCGATATTCAGCTTCGTGGGGGGGAAAGGTCAATTATTAATTGTTTGATTAACGAATTTTCGTCACTCCCGAAACACAGGAAAAACCCATGGTCACCAGACCCCGCACACGACTGGCCACGCTGATGATCGCTGGCACCCTGCTCGGTGCCGGTGCGATTGCAGGCTGGAAGGTGATTGCCCGCCCCGAACAGGCCCGCCTGCCTCTGGCCAGCGGCTTTGGCCCCACCCCCACG
>NZ_JBDNWF010000059.1:0-6461 GCF_047721125.1 Acetobacter papayae
AGACGCACAGCGCCTCGGTGTCTCCAAAATGGCTATCCTCGGACACGAACAGTTTTTGCAACCCGGCTAAGGAAACATCATGGTCAAGACAACAGAGTTCCGTGTGGAGGGAGCTGTGCCGTCCGCTCAGGCTTTCCGCGATGCCATGAGCCGTCTGGTGGCACCGGTGGCGCTGGTCACGACTAGCGGCCCCGCCGGGCGGCACGGTCTGACTGTTTCTGCGCTCTGTTCGGCCAGCGCGGAGCCGCCTTCCGTGCTGCTCTGCCTGAACCGCGACAGCCGCTCTCATGCTGCTTTTGTTGAGAATGGCGTTGTGGGCATCAGTCTTCTGGCGCCGGGGGATGAGGCGCTGGCCATGCGCTTTGCCTCCAGCCGGGTAACGCAGGATGAAAAATTCTCTTCTCACGACTGGCAGGAACCCGAAGGTAGGCCGCCCGTTCTGGCCAGTGCCGCCGTATGGCTGACAGGCCGTGTGGCGGCTTTCTATTCGGCTGGCACGCATGACATCCTGCTCTGTCATGTTGAGGAGATCGGGGCTCCCGCGCAGGATGTGACGGGGCTGGCGTGGTTCGGGCGTGATTTTCATGCCCTGTCCGTGCAGCCTGCCCCTGTTCCGGCCTGAGTGGCCCGCAAGAAGTCCACTGGTTTTTTTCCAGTATGTGCACTAGCGTTTATCGTATGAAACTCACGCATGGTGGTATGTCATGACTGCTCCTGTCTCTCCTAGAGGGGGCTCGCATGCAGCGCCCTTCATTCTCCAGCGCTGGTCGCCCCGCGCGTTTACACCTGTCGGGATAAGTGATGCGGATTTGCTCGCCCTGCTTGAAGCAGGGCGCTGGGCTCCGTCGGCCTATAACCACCAGCCCTGGCGGTTTATTCATGCCCGGCGCGATACCCCGGATTGGGAGCGCTTTCTAAGCTGGCTTATCCCGTTCAACCGGTCATGGGCGGAGCAGGCCTCGGCTATCGTGTATGTGGCGTCACGCCGGGTGACGGACGATACAAAAAATGGTGGCGTGCGCGCCAACCCCACCCATGCTTTCGATACCGGCGCGGCCAGCGTGCTGGTGCAGTTGCAGGCATGGCAGAGTGGCTGGGCTACCCATCCCGTCAGCGGTTTTGATCATGCGCTGGCGCATGAAGGGCTGGGCCTGCCGGAAGATCATGACCTGCATGCGGCTATTGTTATCGGGCGTCAGGCCCCGGCGGATACCCTGCCGGAAGGGCTGGCCGAGCGTGAGCAGCCGTCTGACCGCCTACCGCTGGCCGATGTCGTGTTTGCCGGGCGTTTTCCCGTTGGGTAAGGGGCGCTAAGCAGCCCTGACAGGAAAAAGGCCCGGCAGTTCAATGCCGGGCCTTTTTTATGGTGCTGAGGCTTTATGCCGCCCTGTGGAGGGCGGCATGGGCATGGCCGGATTACAGGTCCAGACGGGCACTCAGGGTTATGGTGCGGGGGGCACCGGGGAAAATGTTGTAGCTGCCACGGCTCATCCAGTACCGGACCCCGCCGACATTTTCGACATTGGCGCGGAAAGTCAGTGTATGGGAGTCGACCCGTGTGGTGTAGGCAGCGCCGATTTCGCCTACGATATAGGAGGGCATGCGCACAGTATTGGCGGCATCCAGCCAGCTCCGTGAAACATAGTTGAACCCTGCATTCACGCTCAAGCCCTTAACGAGCGGCACGCGATAATCAGCATTGAAAGCAGCCTGAAAAGGTGCGACAGCTTCAAGCTGGTGTCCGGCATAACCGGCTGCGGCCTTGACGTAGCGCGCATCCAGATAAGCAAGACTACCATTCAGGTTCAGGTCTTTCGTGACCAGCCATGAGGCTGAGGCTTCAACCCCCTGATAGCGCGAAACGCCATCCTGCACGTAATCGTTCTGGATGTTTGTGTAGGCGGCTCCGGTATCCATACGGAATACGGCCAGTGTACCGCTGAAAGTCCGGCGCTGGACTTTGACACCCAGTTCATACTGGTCGCTGCGGATCGGGCTGAAGACCTCGCCGTAATTGTTGGTGCCCTGTGGGGCCTGCCCACCAGCCTGGACGGCCTGCACCCAACTGAAATACGCATTGAGCCATGGCGTGGCCCTGTAGCTGAGCGAGACCACGGGCGTTACCGGGTTGTTGCGATGTGAGCCTGTTGTGCTGCCAGTTTTTGAATAATCATCTTCTCTGTAGGCGGTGTAGCGCGCCCCGGCCATGAGCGACCATTTGCCCAGACTGATGGTGTCGCTCCAGAAAGGGGCAAGCTGCTGGTAGTTGATATAGCGGTACATGCGCGGGTGAAAATCCGTGGCGCTGGTCAGGCTTGGGCGATCGGTATAAATATTGCCGTATTCAAAAGGAAGCTTGGCACCGACATTGGCATCCCAGTCAAAATTCTGTTGCAGCCATGTCAGACCCACCATGACATCATGATGCAGGATTCCGGTATCGAAATGCCCCTGTGTGGTAAAATCGACCTGATGGTAAGTCAGAATCCGCAACTGCTCATAAGCCTGACTTTTGTAATCGCCTCCGGCACTGGTGAAGTAAAGCTGGCTTGCGGGAAACTGCTCGTCCAGATGGGTGTAGGCATAGGTAAGGCTTGCGGTCCAGTTACGGGCAAAGTCCCAGTCCAGACCGGTGCTGAAGCGTTTGAGGTCGTTGGTTTTCCGTGAGTTGGGAGCCCCGAGCGGTGTTCGCCCGCTGATAGGCGTGACCGCCAGCCCCGGTGTGGTCAGAACGGTGTTGACCATGCCTTTTTGCAGCGTATTCATGTAAAAACTGTTGAAACGCCAGTGCAGTTTATCAGTAATGCGCACATTTGTCGTAAAGGACATGGAAAAATTGCGGACAAAGCTCGAGTTATATTGCTCGCCCTCTTCGCTGCCGAAGGAAAGCCGGGTCTGGATCCGGTGCGCGGAATCGAGCGAACCGCCGACATCGAGCATCTGGCGGAAAACGGCATCGGAACGATAGCCCGCTTCAAGTGTCAGCTTGCGGTTTTCCACCGGGGCTTTCAGCCGGTAATCCAGCACACCGCCCGGCGAGCCAAAGCCATACATGAAGGCCGATGCCCCCTTATAAACCTGTATGGTATCGAAATTGGCCACGGGCAGGTCGATATACCAGAAAGGGATGGCCATACCGTCTATTTTATAGCCGTTGGTCCAGTCCAGATTCAGGCCGCGCACACGCACACTGGAGCCCGATGCCGTGGCACCGCCGTTGGAGGTGGCCTGCACGCCCGGTTCGTACCGCATGACATCGTTGATATCATTGGCCTGTAGGGCTTCCATACGGGCCGCGGAAATGGAACTGACGGAAAAAGGTGTTTCAAATTCTGATTTGTCGCCAAGCGCACCTAGCGGCACCTTGCGGGCAAGATGCGGCGTATTGCGGTTGGTATGAACCGTTATGGCCTCTGCCGCCCCTATCAGGGGTACGGGTGCCTTTTTGGGCGTTTTGGCAATAATGGGTGAAGTGTTCTTATGCGTTGCGGCGGCGGCGGTGGTCTGCGCGGTGGCGAGACCGGGCAGCGATGCAAGCAGAAGGGCGCGAAACCCTGTGCGGACCATGGCGATGCAATCTCCGTGCAAAAATAACGAATGTTGAAGGGTTATGCGGCGTGATGCGCCGTGGCGTTTTCCCGTGCGATCAGTTCACGCACGCGGGGGATCAGTTCACGGCCGAACAGCACGGTGTCCGGCACGGGATCAAAACCCCTGATAAGGAAAGTATGAATACCAAGACGGTAGTACTGCAAAAGGCTTTGCGCGACCTGTTCGGGTGTGCCGACTAGCGAGGTCGAGTTCCAGCGTCCGCCCGTGGCCTGAGCAACGCCGGTCCATAGCCGCTCATCATGCCGTGCGCCGCGCGCGGCAATGGCTTGCAGCCTGCGTGAACCTTCATTGGTGGGCAGGGTCGAGGCCGTGGGGCGTGCGCCCGCGCTGTCGAGCGCTATGTTGCCCGATTGCTGGGACTGCTGCTCGCGCTGCTGGCGGGCAATCAGAGTTGCCTCTATGGCGGCGGCGCGTTCCCATGCCTCTTCTTCCGTTTGTGCAATAATAGGGCGGAAGGAAATGGAAAAACGCAGCGTGCGGCCATGGCGGCTGGCCGCGTTGCGGACGCGGTTGACCAGTTCCGCCGCCTGATCCAGCGGTTCCCCCCACAAGGCGTAGCCATCCGCCAGTTCTGCCGTAACGGCAATGGCCTCATCCGACGCGCCGCCGAAATAAACCGGCACGCTGCCTTCATGCCGGGGCAGAATGGCCGCCTGCGCACCGCGAATACGGTAAAAGGCCCCGTCATGATCAAAAGCAGGGCCGCCCTGCCATTCCCGCCGGACAATGCGGATATAGTCTGCCGCGCGCGCATAGCGTTCGGCTTTGGTCAGGTGGTCGCCATCGGCCTGAAGTTCAACATCATTACCACCGGTAATGACATGCATGGCCACGCGGCCACCTGTCAGGGCGTCAAGGGTTGCAAACTGTCGGGCTGCAAGCGTGGGGGCAGCAAAACCGGGGCGGTGGGCTACCAGTACGCCCAGCCTGCTGGTGGCCAGCGCTGCATGCTGGGCCACAAGCAGGCTGTCAGGCGAGTGGGAATGAAAAGCCACCAGCACGCGGTCAAAACCACCGCGCTCATGTAAAAGAGCGGCATTTTTGATGTAGGCGGGGTCTACCTCAGGGCCATGAGGGCCGACGATTTCGGTCTGTTCTCGGGCACTGACGTAACCGATAAATTCTACTGACATTTCACGTAAATCCCATAGCGTTCATGACGTGATAATGCGGTATTTTTATGTGAAAATCATATAAGGAATGGCAAAGACTGACTTTGTAAATTATCGATACCTGTCTCCGTGTTCTGGGGTTTTTTCAGGCATGCACGCCCAGTTCTTCCAGTAGTCGGGTGCGCAGGCGTTCAAAAAGCGGATCGGCATGGTGGCGGGGGCGCGCAAGGGGAATGGGCAGGTCCAGTCTGATACGCCCCTTGTCCAGAACAATGGCGCGATCAGCCAGAGTGAGTGCTTCATCCACATCGTGGGTGACAAGCAGCACGGCACTGTGGTGGCGTTGCCAGAGTGTGGCCACAAGGGCCTGCATGCGCAGGCGCGTTAGGGCGTCGAGTGCGGCAAAAGGTTCATCCAGCATTAGAAAATCCGGCTCGCGGATGAGCGCGCGCGCAAGGGCTGCACGCTGTGCCTCGCCGCCGGAAAGGGTAAGCGGCCAGGCATCCTGCCGGTGCGCAAGGCCTACCTCATCAAGCAGGCGGGTGGCCTGTTCGCGGGTGGCATCGCTATGGGCAAGGGCCACGTTTTCCCACACTTTTTTCCAAGGCAGCAGGCGGCTTTCCTGAAAAACAACGGATATTTCCTTGGGGGTGGACACGCTGCCTTCCGTTACCGGATCAAGCCGCGCCAGTGTGCGCAGTAATGTGGATTTTCCCGAACCGCTATGGCCCAGCAGGGCCACGAACTCACCGGGGGCGATATCAAGGTCAAGCCCGTGCAGCACGGGCGGGCCACCACCAAAGCGGCGGCTAAGGCCCCGCACACGCACGGCGGGCTGGTGGGGCTGTGTATAAGGAGCGTGCTGCTGCAACAGGGTTTCAGTCATGGTGCTGTGCGCCTCCGTTGTCTGGGGGCAGGCGCCATGCCAGCGCACGGCGTTCGACCATACGCACCCCCTGATCCGAAATGAGACCCAGCAGGCCGTAAACCGCAAGGCCAACGAAAATGATATCAGTGCGCAGGAAATCCTGTGCATCCATCATCATATGTCCGATTCCGCTATTGGCGTTGATCTGCTCGGCCACAACCAGCATCAGCCATGAAATGCTTACCGCCAGCCGGATACCCACCAGCAGGTCGGGCAAAGCACCGGGCACGATCACGTTGCGGATGGTCTTCCAGCGTGACAGGCCGATGGTGCGCGCCATTTCCAGCAGTTTGGGGTCTATCGCGCGAATACCTTTATGCAGGTTGAGATAAACCGGAAATGTCGCCCCCAGAGCCACAAGCAGAACCTTGGGCGTTTCGCCAATGCCGAACCAGAGAATAAACAGTGGTGCTAGTGCCAGAACCGGCAGCGTGCGCAGAATCTGGATCGGGGCATCAATAATGTTTTCGCCAATGCGTGATAATGCGGCGAGTAGTGCGAGAACAACGCCCGTAACCAGCGCCAGCGCCAGCCCTGCAACAGCCCGGAGCAGCGAAACCCCCAGATTGGCCTGAAGCGAGCCCTCCTGCGCCAGCCCCCACCCCGTGGCGAGAATCTGCAATGGCGAGGCGAATAACCGGGTTGAAATCAGCCCGGTGGAGCAGGCAGCCTGCCAGAGCAGCACAAGCACCAGTGGCGAGAGGTAGCGCCCCAGCGTGCGGAGCGGGCTCCAGCGGATACGGCGTGCCTGACCGCGCGTTCTGGCCAGCTTGCGGGGGGAGCGGGCCGGGGGGGCGTGGGTTGTCGTG
>NZ_JBDNWF010000060.1:0-5498 GCF_047721125.1 Acetobacter papayae
CACCGGCACAGCAGAGCCAGAGCACAACGCTGGCCCCGCCCCCCTCCGGAATATGCGGGCCAAAGCCTCTCCCGACACGCCGCCACCGCCCAATCGGGCACAAAACGCATGTGTGAATGTGCCTCAGCACATACTTGATCTTCTGTCCTTTACGCCCATAGCTGTTGACGATCTGATACGGCGCTGCCAGTTCTCGGCTTCCGTCGTGTTGATCGCGCTGACCGAACTGGAACTTTCGGGTCGCATCACCACCTCTGCCGGGGGGCATGTGGCGCTGGCAGGCGGACAGGCGGAAACAAGAGGTTAAACGCTGCCTCCGGGCAGGTCGGAGAGAGTATGACTGACGTTGTCGTTGTCGAATCGCCCGCCAAGGCGAAAACGATCAACAAATATCTTGGAGACGGCTACGTCGTTCTGGCGTCGTTCGGCCATGTACGTGATCTGCCGCCCAAGGATGGCTCCGTGCTGCCCGATGAAGGATTCGCCATGTCGTGGCAGTCCGATGAACGGGGCATGAAGCAGGTTTCCGCCATTGCCAAGGCGCTCAAGGGTGCCAATCATCTCTATCTCGCCACTGACCCTGACCGTGAGGGAGAGGCCATTTCGTGGCATGTCCGCGCCATGCTGGAGGAACGCAAGCTCCTCAAGGGCGTGGACGTCCAGCGTGTCACCTTCAACGAAATTACCAAAAGCGCCATTCTGCATGCCATGGCGCACCCGCGTGAGCTCGACTTCCCGCTGATCGAGGCCTATCTGGCCCGCCGCGCGCTGGATTATCTGGTCGGGTTTACGCTCTCGCCTGTACTGTGGCGCAAACTGCCCGGCTCACGTAGCGCCGGGCGCGTGCAGTCCGTGGCCCTGCGCCTGATCTGCGAGCGTGAAGCCGAGATCGAGGTTTTCAAACCGCGCGAATACTGGAGCGTGACCGCCGCCCTGCTGACCCCGCAGGGCGCGCCCTTTACCGCACGCCTGACCCACCTCAACGGCAACAAGCTCGACCAGTTCGATCTGGCCAATGCCGAACAGGCCGAGGCCGCACGCCGCGCCGTGGAAGCCGAGGCCCTTGCCGTACGCAGTATCGAGCGCCGCAAGGTGCGCCGCAATCCGCAGCCGCCGTTCACAACCTCCACACTCCAGCAGGAAGCCTCGCGCAAGCTGGGCATGAGTGCGCAGACAACCATGCGCACCGCCCAGCAGCTTTACGAAGGCATAGACCTCGGCGGCGAAACGGTGGGGCTGATCACCTATATGCGAACCGATGGCGTGACCATGGCGCAGGAAGCCGTGCAGTCTATCCGCGCGCATATCGGCAAGCGGATTGGCGCCGCGTATGTGCCGGAAAAACCGCGCATGTACACCTCCAAGGCTAAGAACGCGCAGGAAGCGCACGAAGCCGTACGCCCGACCGATATTTCCCGCACGCCCGATGAAATGGCCAGCCGCCTCAACCACGACCAGCGCCGCCTGTACGACCTGATCTGGAAACGTGCTGTGGCCAGCCAGATGGAATCCGCCTCTCTCGATCAGGTGGCGGTCGATATTGCCGGGCCTTCAAACCAGACCGTGCTGCGCGCCAACGGCTCGATCATCACTTTCGAGGGCTTTCTCAAGCTCTACCGCGAAGGGCGCGACGACACCGACAAGGCCGCTGACGACGAATCGCGCATGCTGCCCGCCATGAGCGAGAAAGACCCGCTCAAGCGTGAAGATGTGGAGGCCGAACAGCACTTTACCCAGCCGCCGCCGCGCTATTCCGAAGCATCACTGGTCAAGAAAATGGAAGAGCTGGGAATTGGCCGCCCTTCCACCTATGCCTCGGTGCTGAGCGTGTTGCAGGACCGCAGCTATGTGCGGCTCGAAAGCCGCCGCTTCATCCCTGAAGCGCGTGGCAGGCTTGTAACCGCCTTCCTTGTCTCGTTCTTTGAACGCTATGTGGACACGGGCTTTACCGCGAGCCTTGAAGAGCGGCTGGACGATATTTCCGGTGGGCGCGCCCAGTGGAAGGAAGTGCTTGCCTCATTCTGGCACGACTTCTCCCACGCGGTGGCCGACACCAAGGAACTCACCATTACCGATGTGCTGAACGCACTGGACAAGGATCTGGGGCCGTTCTTCTTCCCCCCGCGTGAGGATGGGTCCGACCCGCGCCACTGCACATCCTGCGGTTCAGGGCGGCTTGGCCTCAAACTCGGGCGTTACGGGGCGTTTATCGGCTGTTCCAACTACCCGGAATGCCAATATACGCGCCGTCTGGTTTCCGACAGTGCGGAAGACGGCGAAGGTGCTGCCACCCTCAAGGACGGCATGCGCCTGCTGGGCCAGCACCCTGAGACCAGCGAGGACATTACCGTACGTCAGGGCCCCTACGGGCTTTACGTGCAGCAGGGTGAACCAGACCCGGCGGACAAGAAGGCCCGCCCGCGCCGCGCCTCGCTCCCCAAGGGCATGAGCGGCGAAACCATTACGCTGGAGCAGGCTCTGGGCCTGCTCTCCCTCCCGCGTCTGGTCGGGCTGCACCCTGAAACGGGCGAGCCAATCGAGGCCGGGCTGGGGCGCTTTGGGCCTTATGTGAAAATGGGAGCCGTTTATGGCTCGCTGGATAAGGATGACGATGTCCTGAGCGTGGGGCTGAACCGCGCGGTTGATGCGCTGGCCAAAAAGCTCGCCTCCATCCGCACGCTGGGCAACCACCCCAAGGACGCCGAACCCGTGCTGGTGCGTAAAGGCCGCTTTGGCCCCTATGTGCAGCATGGCCAGATTGTCGCCACCCTGCCGCGCGGCACGGATATGGATACGGTTACGCTGGATGAGGCCGTGGACCTGTTGGTGGAAAAAGGCAAACCCCTGAAAGCCAAGGGGGGTAAAGCGGGCGCCAAAAAAACCACCACGAAAAAGGCTACAACCAAAGCGGCTACAACCAAAACCACAGCTGCCAAGACTACCACAGCCAAAAGCACCACCAAAAAAGCAGCCGCTCCCAAAAAGACCGCAGCGGCAAAAGACACGGCTTTGGCTGAGGCAGCCCCCGCCAAGGCGCCACGCAAGGCCGCAGCGCCACGGAAAAAGAAAACCGATTGAGGCACACTGCCTCCGCGCCTGATTGTCTTCCGCGCATGGAGGATATTCAGGCGGTGCTGGCACAGGACACCCGGCCCCTTGGGCTTATGGATATCCTGCGTGTCCTGCGCCTGCCGGTACAGCACAAGGCGTCGCTCAAAGCGCAACTGCACGACATGGCAGTTGCGGGTGCCTTGCTGCACCTGCCTGCTGGACGCATCAAGGCGTCCGTCGGCCTGCCCGAAATCGTGCGTGTGCGTATCACGGGGGTGCATCAGGCTGACGGGCAGATGCTCATACGCGGCGTGGTGGAAGCCCCCTGCGGCACGGGTGGAACGGATAGAACGCTCCGCCTGTCCGCCCCTCCGGTAGAGAGTGCCCGCGATATACTCCCTCTGCTGCCCGGCGATACCGTGCTGGCCCGCCTGCGCCCCGCGCTGACTGGGCCCCGCACAGGCCGCATCCTGCGCATGCTCTGTCCTGCACCGCGCACCGACCTGCCCATGACGGACACCTCGCCCCAGCAGACCGAACCTGCACAAGCCGCCCTGTGGTCGTGCGATCCACGCCTGTCCGTGCCGTTCCACCGCCTTGCGTCGGACATAGCTGATCCAGCACCGGGCAGTATCCTTCTGGCCTCCCTACAAAACGGGCCGGAAGCGGCACCTGAAAGCACGACTGACAACGCCTATACTGCCCTGCCCGCAGGTATATTGGGCAAGGCTACGGAACCGGGCATGGCAGGACGACTGAGCCTGCTGACCCACGCTATACCGGAAGCCTTCAGCCAGGACGCTCTGAACGAAGCCGAATCCGCAGCCCGCACCGTTGCCGCCCTGCATGGCCAGCCCGCACCGTCAGAACGTGAAGACCTGCGCACGCTCCCCCTCATCACCATTGATGACGAATCCGCGCATGATTTTGACGATGCCCTGTGGGCCGAACCCACCGAAACAGGCTGGCGGCTTGTAGTCGCAATAGCGGATGTCAGCGCATGCGTGCCCGCAGGCTCGGCGCTGGACCAGCAGGCCCGCCTGCGCGGCACGTCCATCTACCTGCCAGACCGGGTTGTGCCCATGCTGCCCCCGGCCGTGTCCGAGAATGCCTGCTCGCTCCTGCCGGGGCAGGATAGACCCTGCCTGTTCATGGACCTGTCCATAACCCGGCAGGGCACACTGGGTCGGGCACGGCTGGGCCGGGGCCTGATGCGCAGCGTCGCACGGCTGAGCTACACACAGGCGCTGCGGGCCCTTAACCCACAGCATTCAGCAATACCTGCTGCCGACATATCGGGGCAGGACACGCCACAAAACCCCGCCCCTGCTGTGCTGAAAAGCCTGCACGCCCTCTGGGATGCCGCACAGGCCCTTCAGGCCGAAGCCCTGCGGCGCGGTGTCGAGCCGCAGCATGACGAGTCCTGGCTAGTCAGCCACGATACACAGGGCAACGCTGTGTCGTTTACGCCACGCACGACGCTGCCCACACATGACATGGTGGCAGCCTGCATGGTGGCCGCCAATACGCAGGCCGCAGCCCTCCTACACCATCATGGGCTGGCCGGGCTGTTCCGCACCCATGCAGCCTCTACCTCCGGACAGCCCCGCCCCACAGCCCGCTACAGCGCCACAACAGCCCCCCATGCAGGGCTCCGGCTTGCCTGCTACACACATTTTACCAGCCCGATCCGCCGCTATGCGGACCTTGTTACCCACCGGGCACTGGCGGATTTTCTGGCTCGCGCGCCTTTATCCACATTCACGCCCACGCAGGCCGCCTCCCTCACACATACCCAGCCTTCCAGTTCGTCCGACACAGCGCTTGAGGCTCTGACAGCCCATCTGAGCATGACCGAACGCAGGGCCACGGATGTTGCACAGGCCTGCCTGAACCGGCTGGCGGCACAGGTGCTGGCCCCCCTGATAGGCCAGCCTGTGGAGTTCCATGCCCTCACATCAACACGGCATGGCCTTCGGGTGAGATTGACGAAAACCGGAACTCCGTCTTTCCTTCCATGGTCGGCATTCCCTTCTGGCACAGGGGCCTGCGACACCTTGCTGCATGACGGCGTCGCGTCGCGCCGTTCCGACTCCAATGAGCATCAAACCGGAAACCGGAACCGGGTTGAGCGCGTATTTTCAGCAGTCCTGATCGCAACCTGCCCGTCGCGGGGCACCGTAACTCTGGCTTCTCCCGTTCATGCGTGCTGACCTGTCCCTCCGTTATGCCTGCGTCATGCGTGGCCTGCCTGTCGTTATTCTGGCAGTGCTGCTGTGCCAGCCAGCACCCGTGCGCGCACAGGACAGGTCGGGCAACCAGCCCCTGCCGCCCCCGCCGCTGACCCCACGCCAGAGTGCCTCGGCCACGACAGCCACCGACAACACTCCCCCTAAGGCACAGGCACAGGCACAGGCACAGGCACAGGCACAGGCACAGGCACAGGC
>NZ_JBDNWF010000061.1:0-4625 GCF_047721125.1 Acetobacter papayae
GTCTGGCCCGGTTTGCAGGGGGTGGGTGCCATGGCCGCGTTGCCATGGGGCGTTACCTCCGGGCCGGGCCGTATCCTGCAAGCGCTGTCTGGGCGGACAGGGTCGGGCGGGGTGGCGGATACGTTTGCTTTTGCCGTTCTGCGCAGTGTCCTGCCGGGGGCGCTGTCAGCGCCAGTGGCGAGTGCAGACGGGGCGGAGGGAGCATACGCGCCGGGTGCCGATACGCCAGCGGGGGCTTATGCTCCGTGGGGTGCCGGGCCGCAGGGTGTCTCACAGGCTCTGCCTGACTATGCACCGCCATCGCTCCGGGCGGCCCACAGCTATGTCAGTGGCATGAACAGTGCCGTACAGGCCGCCATGGCCCGCACTACGCCGGAGCCTGCCCTGCCTGAGCAAAAGCGCACGACGGTTGCCGGGCGTGAAGCGCTTGCGGATACACGCTCTGAGCGTATGGCGTTTTCATCTCTGAGCGGGGTGGGGCGGCACGGGCTGTCCAGCCTCAAGGCGCAGGCCCGGTACGCCAATATGGGCATGCGTTAGCACCCTGCCCGGATTGTTTGCTGATATGTGAAAGTATGTTTCCATGGCAATGAATTTGGTGCCTCTGCCCGCTGTGTGGGATATTCCCGTAGCGGTCGGGGTTCCCAGCCTGCTGGGGCAGTCCGGCACGGCGGGTGTTGCGGCTTCGGCCTCCACGGTTCTGGGCTCCATGCTTGATGATACGCGCATCATGCTGGCGGATACCCAGTGGGGCATTTTTACCGCCGATAATCAGCCGGTTCTGACATCAGGGCGGGTGCGGGCGGTTGATGTGCAGGCTTTCAGCTATGTGTCCGATGCCCCGCAGCAGCAGGGGGCTTTTCTGTCCTACAACAAGGTGCGTCAGCCCGGTCAGTACCGGGTGGAAATGCTGTGCGATGGTTCAGGCCCGGTTTTTGGCGCATCAGCGGGCAGCAGCGGTGTGCTGGAAAGCCTGCTGGCGGCTACGGGGCTGGTTGGCCCATCGGCTGACATGCTCATGCGCCGTGGCTTTCTGCAAACGCTTGAAGCGCTGGTGGATGATCTGAACCTGTATTCTGTTGTCACGCCGGAGGTCACGTATTCCAGCGTGAACGTGCAGGGCTACAGCCTGCGGCGCGAGGCCCAGCACGGGGTTACGCTGCTTTGGGCCGGAATTACGTTGCAGGAAATCCGGCTTGATACCACCACCAGCCTGGGCACGGCCTCGCCCGCCGGGCAGGCCATGCAGTCGGGTGGGGCGGTGCAGGCGGCTGAATCCACGCAGGATACGGCGGAGCTGCTCTGATGGCGGTTGTTTCCATTCCACTCAATGCGGTGGCGTATCAGAGCCTGAGCGTGCCGCTTTCGGGGCATGTCATCCGGCTGGAATTGCAGCAGCGCAGTACCGGGCTGTTTGCTGCGCTGTGGTGCGATGGCGCGGCCTGCCTGTCGGGGGTGCTGTGTCAGGATCGGTCATGGCTTGTGCGTAAAGCCTACTACGGCCTGCCTGGTGATTTTGCCTTTGTGGATACTCAAGGCACGGACAGCCCCGCTTATACCGGGCTGGGGGCGCGGTTCGTGCTGGTTTACGAGGAGGGGCGCAATGTCTGATACCGCAGGGGCGGATACCGCGCTCGCGGCGCGGCGCATCGATGTGGCCTTTACCTTCGCGCCCGATGCCTCTCAGGGCGTGGGGGCGGGAGCCGGGGCCGAAACCGTTACCCTCAGCGATTACCGCGTGGCGTGTCAGGTGCTCAATACCGGGCTGGAAACCGGCATGGTGTGTACCCTGCGGATAGAAGGCATGCCCCCCACATTGGTCAACCGGCTTTCCGCCGCACAGGCGGGGGTGGTGGCGCAGGGCCGCAATAGTGTGACCGTTATGGCCGGTGGCGCGCAGACTGCCCGTCCGGTGATTTTTTCGGGCGGTATTGTCGAGGCTTTCGTGGAATACGAAACCGCGCCGGAGGCAGTGTTTGTCGTGCAGGCGCACTCCATCGCCCTGCCTGCCGCGCTGCCGGTCAGCCCCACCTCCTTTGCGGGGGATGCATCGGTTGCCACCATCATGGCGGCCATTGCAGTCAAGGCCGGGCTGGGTTTTGTCAATAACGGCGTGCAGACCGTGCTCCGGGGCGGTGTGTATTACAAGGGAGCCGCCACTGAGCAGATTGATGCCTGCGCCCGAGCGGGTGGGGTCAGCTATCATATCGGTATGGGGCGTTTGTCTGTCTGGCCATTTTCCATGGAGGCGGCGCGCTCTGCCGCTGTGCCGGTTTCTGCCGCCACAGGGCTGATCGGCTATCCCGCATACAGCCAGTACGGGGTAACGCTGCGTATGCTGTTTAATCCCGGCATTGGTTTTCGCGATACCATAAGCCTGCAAAGTGACGGTTCGGCGGCGCAGGGGGTTAGTCTTCCGGCAACGGGGCTGTGGGTAGTGCAGGGGGTGCGGCATGTGCTGCAAAGTGCCCACTCACAGGGGCCGTGGTTCACTCTGATAGAGGCGGCAAGGCCAGACCTTGCCGGGCAGGGCTTTGCACAATAGGCTTATCGGCACACAGCGGCCTGAAGACAGCGCCAGCGATTTCAATGCCATGAATGCCGTTATCCGGCGGCTTTTATCCATGATGGGCACCAACCTGCCCGCCCGTGTGGTGGCGGTGCATGGCGAGGGCCTGAACCCTGTGGGGTTTGTGGATGTGCAGCCTATGGTGCACCAGCAGGATGGCGCGGGGCGTACCGTGCCGCACGGTATTCTCTACAATGTTCCTTATATCCGCCTGCAGGGCGGTGCGCGGGCTTTCGTGTGCGACCCGGTGGTGGGGGATATCGGGCTTATCATTGTCTGCGGGCGCGATATTTCCACGGTAAAGACCATGCGCGATGCGGCGGCCCCTGGTTCGTTCCGCCAGCATGACATGGCCGATGCCCTCTACCTTGGCGGCCTGCTGAACGCGGCTCCCACAGAATATATCGGCTGGGTGGGGGGCGATGTGCATGTCAGCACCAAAGGCCGGTTTGTGGTTGATGCCGCAGCCTGCGTGATCGATTGCGATGTAACGGTCAAGGGCGCGGTATCCGCCACGGGCGATGTGCAGGCAGGCAGTATCAGCCTTGATACCCATACCCATGCGGGCGTTACGTCAGGCAGCGGCAGAACAGGCGCGCCGGGTTAGACAAAACGCCGCAGGCGTTCAGGAGAAACTCCATATCATGTCAACGCTGCTTCTGGACAGGTCCACCTGGGATCTGGTGCTGGATTCAGGCGGCAATCTCGCTCTTGCAACAGCGCCCTATGCTGTTTTGCAGGATGTGTCCTGTGCTGTCCGGGTCTTTGCGGGTGAGTGCTGGTACAATACCGGCATGGGTTTGCCGTATAAGCGTAATATTCTAGGTGTTTCGCAATCTGCATCGGTTTTTCGCGCACAGGCGGAGGCCGCCGCTCAGGCCGTGCCCGGTGTGGCGCAGGCCCGATGCATCATTACCGCCCTTGGGGTGGATCGCAGGCTTTCAGGAGCCATTCTCGTCACCACAACGGATGGAATAACGCAGAGTGCCGGATTCTAGCAGCACGGGAACTACCTCGGTTCCACCGCCCTCTTTCACGGATACGGGTTTTATCGCCCCCGCCGAGAGCGATATTCTTACGGGTGCTCTGGCCGACCTTAACGCGGCCATGGGGGGCAACCTCAATACCGATCTGTCCACCCCGCAGGGCCAGTTGGCCATGTCCTTTACGGCGGCGCTGGGCGATGCGTATGACCAGTTTCTTGCCATCCTCAACGGGGTTGACCCCGAGCGCGCTTTCGGACGGTTGCAGGACGCTATTGGCAATATCTATTTTATGAGCCGAAAGGGGGCTACGGCCACGGTTGCAAGCGTGGTCTGCACGGGGGCTGCTGGTGTTGTAGTGCCCGCCGGTACGCTGGTGCAGGATTCCGGCGGCTATTACTACGCGGCGGATGGCGCCATTACGCTGGATGCAACGGGTACGGGCACCGGTACGTTTTCGTGTACCACGCTGGGGGCCATAGAATGCGCGGCCAATAGTCTTGGTATTTACCAGTCCGTAACCGGGCTTACCGCAGCCACCAACCCGGCGGCGGGTGTAACCGGAACGGATGAGGAAGGGCGCGCGGCGTTCGAGGCGCGCAGGGCGGCGTCTGTCGCGGGGAACAGTGTTGGTGCGCTCAATGCCATTGCCGGGGCTGTGAGTGCGGTGGATGGGGTTACTGCCGTGTATGTGGTGGATAACAGCACCGCTGCGGCCGTCACCACGGGCGGTATCAGCCTTGCAGCTCACAGCCTGTATGTGTGTGTCAATGGTGGCACGGACGAGGCGGTGGCGTTGGCCATGCTGCGTAAAAAGCCGCCGGGCTGCGGCTATAC
This sequence comes from Acetobacter papayae, assembly GCF_047721125.1. Classification (NCBI taxonomy): domain Bacteria; kingdom Pseudomonadati; phylum Pseudomonadota; class Alphaproteobacteria; order Acetobacterales; family Acetobacteraceae; genus Acetobacter; species Acetobacter papayae. The sequence goes on from NZ_JBDNWF010000061.1 coordinate 4,390, forward strand.
CGGCACTACGACGGTTACAGTCGCGGACCCCGACAGCGTCTATCAGACAGCCCCTCTCTATGCCGTAACTTTTACGCGCGCGCTGGCCACATCCCTGTATTTCGGGGTGACGATCCGTGCTGGCTCCACGGTGCCCTCTACAGCGGCCACGCAGATTCAGGCGGCCATTCTCGCGGCGTTCGAGGCGGATGGCGGGGATGCCGGGATTATCGGCGGCACGGTCTATGCCAGCGCCT
>NZ_JBDNWF010000062.1:0-4361 GCF_047721125.1 Acetobacter papayae
GGCTTTTCCTTTGGTTCGGGGGCGACCTGTATTCTGGCAGCAGCCTTATGCACGGCCCTGTATTACGTGCTGCAAAAGCCCCTGATTGCGCGCTATGGCCCCCTGCCGACAACGGCGTGGATATTGCTATGCGGGGCCGTGGCGTTGCTGCCATGGTTGCCGGGGGCCATTACGCAAGCGCAGGGCCATGGCATGGCGCCGTGGATTCTGATGCTGGTACTGGCTATTTTCCCATCCGTTGTTGGCTATGCGGCATGGGCGCATGTGGTAGGGCGCATGGGTGTCGCGCGTTCGGCAGGGTTTTTGTATCTGGATGCCCCTACGGTGCTGGTCATGGCGTATTTCATGCTGGGCGAGGTGCCAAGCTTACCCACGCTGCTGGGTGGGGCGGTTGTTATGGGGGGCGTGCTGGTGGCGCAACTGTTCAGCCGCATGCCTTCGCGCCGTAAAAAACATTCTGCGAACAGTGATATTCCGATCGTGGAAGAACCGTGAGGACACAAAACCTGCCAAAAATGCCTGAACAGGCTGGTATGGCGGAGCGGCTCCTGCGCAGAGCGCTGCATTGTCGGCTTCTGCCCTTTGCCCTGCGCAGGAAGCTGCTGGGCTGGCTGGTGCCGCATGGACTGGTGGGCGAGCGCCGGGTGGATCTTTTCGGGCTGGATTATCTCTGCGCTCCGGCCAATCTGATTGATACATATGTTTATTATACGGGCATGTATGAGCGAAATACGCTGTCATGCCTGCAGTATTGCGTAAAAAACATTCCCGGCCTGTCTGAGCAGGCTTTTATGGATATTGGTTCCAATAGCGGGCTGTTTTCCATTTTGGGAGGCAGGCTGTTTGCTACCGTTCTGGCGTTTGAGCCCTTTCCGGCCATTTTTTCCAGACTGAAAAGCAATGTGGACAGAAATGGTTTTTCAAATATCCGTCTGTTTGCTTTTGGTCTGGGAGATGAAGAAACGCAGCTCGTATTTATCCCACCAAAAAAAGACAATATGGGAACAGGGTATTTTGTAACCGAGTGTGCGGAGGCCAACGGGGTTGTGCTCCCTGTATGTGTGGGAGACGCGGTAACGGAGGCTGAGGCAGTCACTGTCGGGCTGGTCAAGATTGATGTGGAAGGCTTTGAGCCGCATGTGCTACGAGGCCTGCGCCAAACGCTTGAGCGTGATCAGCCCGTCATCATCATGGAACTGAACCGCGATACCAAAAAAAGCTTTGTGGATGAGGAAACATTCATGAACAGCCTACCTCGTGGTTATCGGGTTCTGGCTATTCGTACAAAGGTTGAGGGCTTTGTGCCTGTCGCGTTCGACTGGGCAGGCAAGCAGGAGAATATTCTGGCTGTGCCGCCACATCTGGCGCGTATCTTTTTTTAGAAGCGGGAGGCTGCTGCCTTCAGGGCGCGTTCTGTGGCGAGATATGCCCTGTCAGAAGGCCTAAGGTAAGAACACCGCCCCACCCAACTGCCCGCTATGGACAGGAGGGAGAGGCGGTGCGGGCCGGGGTCAGACCGGCAGAGTCTTTTCCAGCGTGGTGCTGATGGCGGTCAGGCCGGGCAGAACCTTGCCTTCGAGCCATTCAAGGAACGCACCACCGGCGGTGGAAACATAGGTCATGTCGTGCAGCACACCCGCGTGGCGCAGGGCGGCTACGGTATCGCCACCGCCAGCCACGGTTTTGAGCGTGCCTGCCTGTGTCAGGCGCGCGGCTTTCTGTGCTACGGCGTTCGTGCCCTCGTCGAAGGGGGGCAGTTCAAACACGCCCAGCGGGCCATTCCACACCAGTGTTTTCAGCCCGGCCAGCTTGGCGTTGAGTATCTGCACGCTTTGCGGGCCGACATCGAGCGCCATCCAGCCATCGGGAATTTCAGAAACAGGCACGGTCCGCGTAGGAGCACCCGCCATGAATTCCTCGGTTACGACCACATCCACCGGCAGAACCAGATCGCAGCCGCGCGCCTTGGCTTCGGCCATGATCTTGCGTGCGGTGTCGAGCATTTCCTCTTCCTTGAGGGATTTGCCGACATTTACGCCCTGTGCCGCAAGGAACGTGTTGGCCATGGCACCGCCAATGGCGAGCATGTTCACCTTGGCCAGCATGTTTTCCAGCAGTTCCAGCTTGGTGGAAATCTTGGCGCCACCCACAATGGCCCCTACGGGGCGCTCGGGGTTTTCAAGGGCGGTAAACAGGGCTGCCAGTTCGGCTTCCATCAAGCGGCCACCGAAGGAAGGCAGGTGCCCAGCCACCCCGGCGGTGGAGGCATGCGCGCGGTGTGCGGCAGAGAACGCATCGTTCACGTACACATCGCCCAGCCGGGCGAGTGCAGTGGCCAGATCGGGGTCGTTCTTTTCCTCGCCGGGCTGGAAACGGGTGTTTTCCAGCAGCAGCACCTCGCCATCGCGCAGGGTGCGCGCGGCGGCTTCGGCTTCATCACCAATGCAGTCATGCGCGAAGCTGACAGGCCGCCCCAGTGCCGTGGCCAGTGCCGTGGCAATGGGCTTGAGCGACATGTCAGGCACGACCTTGCCCTTGGGCCGGTCGAAATGGCTGAGCAGAATAACCCGCCCGCCCTTGTCCGCCAGTTCGCGGATTGTGGGCACAATCCGCTCGATGCGGGTCTGATCGCCAACCTGACCGTCCTTCATCGGTACGTTCAGGTCAACGCGCACGAGAATGCGCTTGCCCTGCGGGTCAAGCGTATCCAGCGTAGCGAAGGGAAGGGGCGCGGCCATTAGAGCGAACCGAACAGCGCTGCCGTGTCGGACATGCGGTTGGAGAAGCCCCATTCATTGTCATACCAGGAGCATACGCGCACCAGCTTGCCGCCATCGACCAGAGCGGTCTGGGTGGCGTCGAAGGTGGAGGATGCAATGGCGTGGTTGAAGTCGGAGCTGACCAGCGGCGCATCGCAGTAGTCCAGCGCGTTCTTCATGCTACCCGAGTCCACCACGGCCTTGATGGCAGCGTTAACCGCCTCAACGCTGGCAGGCGCGGTCTTGGGCACGAAGTCGAGCGACACGACCGACACATTGGCCGTCGGCACGCGAATGGCGGTGCCATCCAGCTTGCCCTTGAGCTGCGGCAGAACCAGACCCACGGCGCGGGCCGCCCCGGTGGAGGTGGGGATCATGTTCAGCCCGGCAGCGCGGGCGCGGCGCAGGTCCTTGTGCAGGGTGTCCACCGTGCGCTGGTCGCCGGTGTAGGAATGGATGGTCACCATGTAGCCGCGTTCGATCCCGAAGGCGTCTTCCAGCACCTTGGCCACGGGGGCAAGGCAGTTGGTGGTGCACGAGGCGTTGGAGATCACTTCCATATCCGCGGTCAGTACGGACTCGTTCACACCGTAGACGATGGTTGCATCCACATCGGTTGCGGGAGCGGAGACGATCACCTTGCGTGCGCCAGCGGCCAGAAGCTGGGCGGCTTTTTCACGCGTGGTGAACAGGCCCGTGCATTCCATCGCTACGTCAATGCCAGCGAAAGGCACCTTGGAGGGGTCGCGCTCGGCGGAAACGGTGATGGGGTCCCATGTGCGGCCATTGGCGGAAATGACCAGCTTGCCGTCCACAACCTTTACATCGGCGGCCAGACGGCCATGCACGCTGTCATAGCTGAGCAGGTGGGCGTTGTCCTCAACGCTGCCAAGGTCGTTGATGGCTACCGGCACCACATCGGTGCGGCCGCTTTCGATAATGCCGCGCAGGACAAGACGGCCGATCCGGCCAAAGCCATTAATTGCGATTTTAACTGCCATGGGGTGGTTCTCCGTAGTTTTTTTTATGATCTTCTTCTAGGACGGATCGGCCTCGTGGGCTGACCCTTGCTCCGTGGCGGCTACGCCAAGGCGTTCCATAACCCTGCCGCAGACTGCTTTGGCTGTTATACCGAAGCGTTCATACACCGCGTTGGCCGGGGCGGATATGCCAAAATCATCCATTCCGATGAAAATTCCATCAGCTCCCAGCCACCGTTCCCAGCCAAAGCTGCTGGCGGCTTCTATGCCAACGCGCAGGGTGGATTGGCGGTGTGCTTCGGTCTCGCCCAGCACGGTGGCGCGGTAGGCTTGGGTCTGGCGGGCAAAGACTTCCCAGCAGCAGATTGACACCACGGCGGCACGCACGCCCTGCCCGGCCAGCAGCCGGGCCGCCGCCATGGCCACCGCTACTTCCGGGCCGGAGGCAATCAGCGTTACCTGCCGGTTCCGCGCGCCGGAAAGCACGTAGCCGCCATGTGTGGCAGACCCAAAGCCCGAGGCCCCCGCGCCGGTCATGGTCGTGGTGGGGCTGTGCTCGGGCCGCAGAGTTGCAAGCCCGCCCTGCGCCACCGGGCTAGGTGGGAGCGGGTCAGGCGGGGGT
>NZ_JBDNWF010000063.1:0-3930 GCF_047721125.1 Acetobacter papayae
GATACGAGACCTGGACAAGCCCCGCCATGACGCCTACCCCCTGTGCGATCACGCCGATCCGGGCGAGACCATGGCCCGCAAAAACAGCCGGTGCATCCTCCCCCATTACCAGCATACCCAGTGCCCCCGTTCCAACAGGCCCCAATGCCAGCCAGCACGATGCCGCCATACTCTCATGTGGCAGTTTATGAAGCGCCATACGCAAAATAAGAATTGCAAGGATACTGAGCGCAACAGGAACGGAGTAAGCCCACAGCACATAAGACGTTATCAGAACAACAAACCCAGCATGCGCATCAGCCAGATGGGGCACGAGCAGCCCCCCTGTTGCACCGGCCACCTCGGCAGCAACAACAGGCAGCAGCCATACAGCCGTCATACTCTCGAGGCTTATCTGATGGCGGGTGAACATCAGATAAGGAATACCAACACCGCAGGCCAATGCCATTGCCACATCCACCCACCAAAGGGCTTGCACTACCGGAATAATGGAAGAACCAAAAAGGATTAATCCAAAAACACAAAATCCATTGATAATAGTTGCAAGCCCCATCGGGATCGTGCCGATAAACATCGATACGACAGAATGCCCGAAGATACGTCTGGCCTCCTGCCCATACAAAATCCAGCGGGCAGCATAAAGCGCGCTAAAAAGCAGGAAAAGCCCGATCGTGACAAACCACAGCCCTTCACCCACAGGCCTCAACAGCGGGCCAATACCAGACATTTGCGGCAGGGTAAGCGCCAGAATGCCGGTACCCATGGTTGCGGCAAACCAGTTTGGCGTAAACTGGCGAATAATTTCACGCGAGCCGCATCGCTTTCCAAATATCGCAAAAATATCAGGGCTTTTTTTGATAGAATTCGAGAGAGTCATTGCTGTTTCTCCCTAAGAATAGCAACCAGCGCATCGGCCATACGTGTCCGATAGCGCTCCTTGTGCCGTAATGCGTGAAAAGGCCGGGCTGGCATTGGCAGCGCATATTCATGCAGGTCTCCCACCGCCAGCGCACGGCGCACCACAAATTCCGAAAGAACGGCAACACCGGCTCCAGCCTCGACCGCACTGCACACCGCTTCATTGGAGGGCATGACCATCGCAATGTTCATATCCTGCGGATCGAACCCCCGCGCACGTAGCACCGCCTCGAATGTTGAACGCGTGCCAGACCCCTGCTCACGCACAATCCAGCGCGCCGCACGGAGCCAGCCCTCATCCACCACCTGACCAGCCGATGCCCCGACAAGGAGCATCCTGTCCTCGCCCACTGTCCATGAAGCCAGAGCGGGCTCGTTAATCGTGCCCTCCACCACCCCCAGTTCCGCAACACCGTCCAGAACACGCCGTGCAGCGCCCTCGCTATTATCGATGCTCAGTTCAATCGCAATGCCGGGATAGCGCGCATGAAAGGCAGCAAGCCTTGCGGGGAGCCAGTAGCTTGCAACCGTCTGGCTGGCGACGACCCGCAATGTGCCACGTTTCAATGCGCCATAGTCAGCCAAGGCAAGCTCAGCCGCCGAGGCCCGCCCCAGCACGGCGCGCGCTTCATCAAGAAACATAGATCCGGCCTCGGTCAGTTCGATACGCCGCCCGATACGATGGAAAAGCGGTACACCATACTGAGCCTCCAGCGCGGCAATGGCATTACTGGCAGCAGACTGGGTAATATGCAGCGCCTCAGCCGCCCGCGTGACATGCTGGCGTTCAGCAACGGCAATGAAAATACGAAGCTGCTCTAACGTCATGGCTTCCCCCTTCGCCCCCAAAATACGCAACCAGGACCAATCTTTCCAATGCCGTTTATCTATGATTCCAATCTAAAAATCAGATCATTCAATCAGAACAGCCTGCGCACGGATCGAACCAAGCCTGACCAGAGCAGACGCAGCCTACCCGGCCCCTGAGAAGGTCGTGCCAGTTCAGTTTCCAGATCAGACCACTGGACATTTCGAAAAACCATATCAACCAGATGATTGTTTTCATCAATATGAATGACACAATCATCCGCAATCGAGAAAACCTTATGTCTATTGGCCCTACGCCCAAAACCAATCCACACGATGCGGCGCTCTCTATCAATTTCAATAGAAATATCTTCTTTGAAATCGATATCATCCTGCGGTGGTTCACTCTTCTGCATCACAAGCGATACAAGCGGCCCGCCTTCAAAAGCGCCCTCATATTTAAAGAGTTCGTTTTTTATTCTACCATAATAAATATAAAATGAATTTACGATATATCCCACCCTGAGACCCAACTGCATTTCCCCAATATTGACCCTCGGAAATGTTTCACTGACTCCCAATCGAGATTCTATGCTTTCCTGCATAGATGTTCTTTTATCACCATATGAAAAAGGATAAATAATTTCAGCATAAAACGCGATATCTGAATATACCGCATCCAATCGCGGTGCCACATCGCAGGGCAGAAAATCAAACTGTACCATGGTCAAATCCCTGACTTGAGCACTGTTATCCGTAAGCACTTTTTGGCCCAGCCTTGCTCAGGCCGCCTGAGCCTGCAAGAGTAGCGCGCTGCTTGCAAGCACTCCTGCCAATGGCTTTATACCTGCGCACCTACCGAGGTTTTACTCTTGTCTCTGCTGGATAACCCCCTGCCCGCCTCGACACAGGCTCAACGCTCCACCCGTCTGGCTTTTCTCATCGCCGGGTTTGCTGGTGCCGCCTGGGCTCCCATCATCCCTTACGTAAAGCTCAGATGCGGCCTGACAGATGCCCATCTGGGCCTGTTACTGCTCTGCCTTGGCACGGGTTCGATCATTGCCATGCCTGTAGCCGGTGCGCTGGCTGGCCGTTTGGGTTGCCGCTGGATTGTAGCTTTTTCAACCCTTGCCGTTTGCTGTGTCCTGCCTGTTCTAGCCACATCCAGTTCAGTCCCTCTGCTCGCGGTGGCACTGACTATTTTTGGGGCCGGGATCGGGTCGATCGACTGCGTGATTAACGTGCAGGCAATTCTTGTCGAGCGGGCGTGCCAGCGCACCATGATGTCGGGCTTTCATGGCCTGTTCAGTGTCGGCGGGTTGTCGGGGGCTACGGGCGTCAGCTCTCTGCTGAGCCTTGGACTATCGCCCACAATCGCATGCAGCGCTGTTTCCGTTCTGATACTACTGGGTGGCATTCTGGCCTTGCCCGGCCTGTTTACCAGCCACACCAGTTCCGGCGACAACCAGCCCTTTGCCATACCGCATGGTGTGGTTCTGATTATCGGGATCATGTGTTTTATCGTGTTTCTAGCAGAAGGGGCCGCAATCGACTGGAGTGCAGTGTTTCTGGCCACAATCCGCCATGTAGACGTGCGCTATACGGGGTTGGGCTATGTCGCCTTTGCCTGCACCATGACAGCAGGTCGATTGTTGGGAGACCATCTGGTACGCCGCGTGCCGGGCCGCACGCTGGTAACAGCAGGCAGCCTGCTGGGCGCTTTGGGCATGCTGCTGATTGCAACAGTCCCTGTCTGGCAATTAACTCTGTTCGGTTATGCCATGGTAGGGGCTGGCTGTGCCAATATCGTGCCGGTTCTGTATTCCACCGTTGGTCGGCAGAAGCTCATGCCGGAACATCTGGCGGTTTCTGCGGTCACCACCCTCGGCTATGCCGGCATCCTGCTCGGCCCCGCAGCCCTCGGATTTATCGCACAGAGCCTCAGCCTGCCCTTTGCACTTGGCACTGTGGGCGTTCTGCTGATGGTCGTCGCCCTGTCAGGCATGATTTTACCACGCGCCCTCATCAACGGCGAGGATCAGGGGTAATCAACAGCACACACGGCATGCGGCCACATGGGGCATGCCAGAAAGCCCAAAGGGCTTATGGTGGTGTAAATTTAAAAGGGGAGACATGGATAAACCGCTGTTTTCTGCGGCCAGGAATGGTGGGCGCAACAGGGATTGAACCTGTGACCCCTACCAT
>NZ_JBDNWF010000064.1:0-3054 GCF_047721125.1 Acetobacter papayae
CCCCCGCGCTGCCGCAGGCCACAGGCCGCTGGGTGGCCCGGCCCCTGCGGCCAATGCCCCGGTTCTGCCGGGTGTGCGCACGGTTATTGCCGTAGCATCCGGCAAAGGCGGAGTGGGTAAGTCCACCACCGCCGTCAATCTGGCGGCCGGGCTGGCCATGGAAGGCCTGAAAGTCGGGCTGATGGATGCCGATATTCACGGTCCTTCACTGCACCGCATGCTGGGCACGCAAGGTCGCCCGGCCGTGGTGGAAGGCCGCATCCAGCCTGTGGAAGCATGGGGCATACGGGCCATGTCGCTCGGCATGCTGGTGGATGAAAACGCCGCCATGATCTGGCGCGGCCCCATGGTCATGGGGGCCATCAACCAGCTTCTGGTCGATGTGGACTGGGGCACGCTGGATGTGATGGTGGTCGACCTGCCCCCCGGCACGGGCGATGCGCAACTGTCGCTCACGCAGAAAGTGCCGCTAGCCGGGGCGGTTATCGTCTCCACCCCGCAGGATATCGCCCTGATAGATGCCCGCCGCGCCGTAACCCTGTTTGAAAAGGTCGGGGTGCCGCTGCTGGGGCTGATCGAGAACATGTCGTATTTCTGCTGCCCCAACTGCGGCCATAATACCGAACTGTTCGGCCATGGGGGTGCCCGCAAGGAAGCCGAAGCGCTGGGCGTGCCGTTTCTGGGTGATGTCCCACTGCTAGCCGATATTCGCGCCAGTGGCGATAACGGGGTACCGGTTGTGGTGGGTGCGCCGCAAAGCGAGGGGGGTAAGGCATGGCGGCACATTGCCCATACCGTGGCGCAGGCCCTCAGAGCCCAGTCCAAGGCCTGAATACAGACACGGTGTGCCGGGCCACGCCCCCGGCACACAAAACCACCCGTCAGGCTGCCAGACAAAAAGCGGGTGGGTAACGGGGCTGCCGGGTCGTGCCCGGCAGAAATGGCTCAGCCTTTCAGAGTGGCCTGCATTTCATCCCATTCGCGGCGGCTCAGGCCTGATGCGGCCTGCTCCACCACCTCGCCCGCCAGCATGCGGCGCAGAACCGACATCATGGTAGCGGAAAAGGTCACGGCACCCCGGCGGTATTCCTCGAAAGCGGCCGCCGCCTGCGGCACCCAAGCATGCAGCACCTTGAGCATTTCCTCGGCATAGACACGAATTTCGTACTGGGCGTGCGGGTCTATGCGCAGAGCCAGAAAATGCATGAGGTTATGCAGGTCTGTCTTCCAGTACCACTGGGTATAGGTGTTGAGCGTCAGGTTGATGCGCGCAAGCTCGCGGGCAAGGCCGTAGCCTTCCTTTTCATCCAGCATGCGTTCGTAATCGCCAAAAGCGCGCAGGGCATCGCCCCGCAGGATATCGAGCACCTCGGCTGCGGCCTGCGGGGCCAGTGTTTCCCCACGGCCCTGCCGGTTGACCGCGCTCTGTGCCGCCATGTTCTCGGGGGCGGGCAGATAGAACTCGTTATCGAGAATGGAGTAGCGGGCGGAATATTCGTTCACGCTCGCCATACGGTGGCGAATCCACTGCCGGGCAACAAAAATCGGCAGTTTGACGTGAAACTTGATCTCGCACATCTCGAACGGTGAGGAATGGCGGTGCCGCATGAGATAGCGGATCAGCGCCGCGTCTTCCGTCACCTTGCGCGTGCCACGCCCGTAGGAGACCCGTGCAGCCTGCACGATAGCCCCGTCATCGCCCATATAGTCGATCACCCGCAAAAAGCCGTGGTCCAGCACTTCCAGCGGCTGGTACAGCATGGCCTCGAGCGCAGGGACACTCGGCCGCAGCGTGGAGGAGACTTCCTGCCCGTGGGCTGCGATCTCGGCGCGTTGTTCTTCGGTCAGGGGCATGCGCGGGGGCCTTTTACCATTACCATGTGGACGATACGCGGCGGTTGTACAGGTTACCCCCGCAGGATGAAAGGGCTTAAGCGCGCGCAGCCCTTGCGCCTGCGCCGCACGCCGCCTATGTTGGGGGTGCCGGGAGTTTTCTCGCGGCTATGGCAATAAACGGGGTGTGGCATAGGCGTAGTGGACCCGGGGGCGGTACCCGGCGTCTCCACCAAAAATCCCAGCCGGATAACGGTCAGGATCACTGGGGACGAAACAGGCTCGACACGCGCAGTAAAGACATCTTTTTTGCCCGGTATTGTACCACCGTTATCGGGCTAATTTTACAAGTGCCAATGATAACACTGAGGTGCTCGCTGTCGCTGCATAAGCGATAAGCGCGGTTCGGGAGGGCACCGGGCAACAGAAGCCCTCCCACTTCATAACGACTCTGCCAGACAACACCGCATGACCGGGCTTTGCATGCCCATGCGGTGCTGCGCACTGAGCAATACGGGCCACCATGGCGCACACAGTTGGGTGTGACAGGTTGCACTGACGCGGCTTTTCGCGCATGGCTGGCACAACACCCCCACCCGGCGGCAAGGAGAGCAGGCATGACCGATGACCACGATAACACCGGCGAGAATGCCACCTTCCCCCCCTCCGGCCTGCTGCCTTATGAACGCTGGCTGAACCTCGCCTACAGAAGCGTGATGATCAACGCGCTCGAACATGTGAGCCGCGAAGGGCTTGCGGGCGACCATCATTTCTATCTGACTTTCCGCACGGACTTTCCGGGCGTGGAAATTCCAGCTCGCCTGCGCGCCCAGTACCCGCACGAAATGACCATCGTCCTGCAACACCAGTTCTGGGACCTCAAGGTCGATCACGAGACCGATATCGTATCGGTCGGGTTGTCCTTTGGGGGTGTAGGCACAACGCTGGTCATACCCGTGTGGGCCTTTACGGGCTTTGCGGACCCGTCCATCGGCTTCAGCCTGCAATTCGCGGCTGAGGAACTGGAGGACGAAGCCGCTGAAGAAGCGCACGAAGAGCACACGCCCGAAGAGTCCGGGGCGGAAACACAGGGTGAGGCAGCCTCGCAGGTTGTCAGCCTTGACGCATTCCGCAGGAAAGGCCCATCACCGGCCTGACCCCGGTGCCTGACAGTCAGGGGCCTGGGCCGGGCCAACGGAGAACAAGAAAACAGTCATGACC
>NZ_JBDNWF010000065.1:0-2061 GCF_047721125.1 Acetobacter papayae
ACTATAGAGAGTTTATGTTATTTTTATTTTACAAATACAAAAAACATTTTTTAAGAACAAACGGATATTGTTATTGATCTCACGCCGTATCGATCCATGCACAGGCGTGCCCGCCCCCACCCAAAAAAGAGCCGAAAAAAGCGCCGTTATCCTGAACGCTTTTTCCGACCCTTTATGATTATTCCTATATTTATTACTTTTGTATATTTTGGCGTAGGGTTTCAAACATCCGCTGCGCGATCAGGGCATGAACATGCCGGGTTGGGTGGTATTCATCCCACCACAATGCCGTATCCGGTGCAGCACACACTTTACCCGGTGCAGGCTGGGTTGGCTGGCAGGGATGCGTTATATCCGCCAAATGACTGCCCTGTGCATCAGCCATCAGGCTTTCCACGACGCTACTCCATGGGAACCAGATGAGATGCACACCGGATTCCGCAGCAATAGGAGCCAGAGCCTGTTGGGTTATGCGGTCATAATCCGCAACAAATGTCCGGGCCTCCGCTGCCGCATGGGCGTCCTGTGCAACAGCGGGAACACGATCGAGATTATAAGCCCCGAGAACAAGAAAATTCCTCGCACCATGATCATGCAGGATTTGTACTGCACCTTTCATGTCCTGCGCACAGCTCTGGGCTATTTCTCCCAGTGTTGCAGGCGAAGCCATATCGGTATGCAAAAAGAAATCATTGGCCGAAGCCCCCAAAACATACAGGGCCTTCGCATCCAGCTTCTGCTCCCGCGCGACAAAGGACAGAACCTGTCCGTGCAAACCGCTATCGCGCCATCCATCAAGCCATGTGTAGTAATTACCGCTACCGCACCGGGCACCACCAACGGCAAAATCTGTCAGGCGCGCCCCCAGCGCATGCGCCAGATCTTCAACTGCGGTCGGGCCGTTGCTCCAGCGGTCATTCCAGTAAAGACCCGCACTCTCTTCCGCAGGTAAAACGCTTGCCTGCGGCACTTTCGCCTTAACTGCTTCCAGCGACAGGGCTCTGGCCGCCCCGTTATCGCTGTAACTATCACCAAAAACATAGAGTGCTTTGACTGTGGGTTCAGCCGCCCTTGCTGGCGCGAGAAAAAGCAGGGGGGCCATGCCCGCAACCAAACACAGTCGGGAAAGGCTTCTACGCATGAACGCGGCTCCGTGTCATGTTCTGGATTACCCTTCACCCTGCATGATTCAATTTTTACAATGCTAGAATATAATCGCCTTACCCGTGTCCGTTTTTGCGGCACTTGCCGCACCCTGCCCGGTCCCTGCCATTACAGCCTTCGTTACGGCCCAAAACCACGTATAATACCCCCGCCATACAGCCTGCCGGAGTTCGCATGCCCACAGCCTTTCCGTTTACCCAGCCCCATAGCCGTCGGGCCTTTGTGCGGAATGGCCTTGCCGTGGCCTGCCTCGGATCAGGCTTACCGCTTCTGCGACCGCAGGCCTGCGCCGCTATACCTGCAGAGCGTTTTTCCGCCGTAAACCACCTATTTGAAAACGCCGTATCAAGCGGGCTGGTTCCCGGTGCGGTCTCCGCCATTGGCGATCAGGGGCAGGTCGTATGGCGCGGTGTATTCGGCCAGAGCGCGCTGTTACCAACCCCGGCCCCCATGCTCTGGTCCACCCTGTTCGACATGGCATCGCTCACCAAGGCTCTGGTAACAGCACCCGCCATTATGCAGTTACAGGAACGAGGCCTGCTGGATCTGGATACCCCGGCCTGGCGCTACCTGCCCGGCTTTGAGGCACAGGGCAAGCAGGATATTACCCTGCGGTTATTGCTGACCCATTATTCAGGCCTGCCCCCTGATCTGCCACTTGATACGCCGTGGCAGGGACATGAACAGGCTGTCCAGCTAGTGATGAACAGTCACCCAACCAGCCCACCGGGGGAGCGGTTTGTCTATAGTGACATCAACTTCATCACACTCGGGCTTATTGTTGAAAGACTGAGCGGGCTCTCACTATCCGCCTATGCGGCACGGCATATTTTTGCACCACTGGCCCTACACCGCACGATGTTTCTGCCCCACCCGGAAGCCGCCCCGGCCATAGCC
>NZ_JBDNWF010000066.1:0-1545 GCF_047721125.1 Acetobacter papayae
TGCTTTCCGATCAGGAGGTGGCCAGCACCATCTGGGTGCGCTGGCTGCACCTGCGCGAGCCATGGGACGTAGCACAGGGAGGGACAGGCAATGCCTCAAACCTCTCCGCTCACTGACCCTCTGCAGGTCGCTGCCCGAACGGCATGGGGAGAGGCGCGCGGCGAGGGAACTGCGGGAATGCAGGCTGTGCTGTGCGTGGGCATGAATCGTCTGGCCCGGCCGGCATGGTGGGGGCGCGACATTTGCGGCGTGTTTCTCTGCCCGTGGCAGTTTTCCTGCTGGAACGCAGACGATCCCAACCGCGAAAAGCTTCTGGCCGTAACCGAAGCGGACCCGCAATTCCAGACCGCCCTTGCGCTGGCCCAGCGCCTTGTAAGCGGCTCCCTGAAAGACATCACCAGCGGGGCAGACAGCTATTATGACACGCGCCTTCCGCACGCGCCTGCATGGGCTGCTTCCCGCTTCTATCGCTGCACGATTGGCCACCATGCGTTTTACCGCGTGGGGCCTTTTGGAGAAGGATAACCCCATGGCCGATACGCCATCTTCCAAAACATCCGCCGCTCAGGCCACGACAGCCGTGGTCGGTGGGATTTCTCCCCTCGCGCTCCTGCTGGCCCTGCCACAGCCTTATGCTGGGTGGGCGGCCATCGCCTGCGCCGTGGCCGCCGGGGCTGGGCTTGCGGCAACGCAGATCCCGCTTCCGTCCAATCAGACGGGCAAGCTCTGGCTGCTCTACCGCGCTCTGAACTTCCTCGCCCTGAACTGGAAATACGCGGCCAACGCGGCGGCTAGCCTGCGCGTGGGTGCAGCCGCCTCGCGCGCCCCCATTGTCGGCCCGGCCGCAGGCCCCGCTTCTGTCGTCACCATTCCCAAGGACATCGTGAAATGAAATCACTCTCCCGCCGCGCTCTTCTGCGTTCGTCAGTCCTTGCCGGTATGGCCATGCTGGCGGCCTGCACTGTCACCACGACCAATGGCGTGACCACCATCACGCTCGATGTGACCAAGGTAAAGAACTACGGGCAGGCCGGGCTTAACGCTGCGGCTACCGTCACCAGTTTCCTGTCGACCTTCCCGGCCATGGCCCCGTATGCGCTGGCCATCACGGCTGCGGAAACTGCCCTGTCTGGTGCGCTATCTGCGTTCTCCAGCGCCGCCGGGTCCACGCTGACGATCAGCTACGACGATGCAAGCTGGAAAACTCGTGTGGATAGCATCCTGACCGACCTGGATACGCTGGCCGCGGCCATTGAAAGCGCTATTGCCGGTTCCGGGTCCACCCTTTCGACCTCTGTCATTGCGGACGCAAAGACTGCCTATAATGCGTTGGCCACCATCATCAGTGTGTTTAAGGCCCTGCTGGGCGTGTCGTCTGCCGTGCGGAACGGGCCGACAAGTATGACCGAGGCGCAGGCCCTCGCCGCTCTGGGGGTTCGTTAATGCGCGCGGCTGTAGTCGTATCCACAGTCGGAGCCGCTGCGCTCGGGCTGTGGGCTGGCTCCGTGTTTGTCCGGGCATGGTCCCTATGATCGCGCGCGCGCT